>CAZIRH010000499.1:0-3342 GCA_964541065.1 uncultured Solibacteraceae bacterium | reverse complement strand
GGGCCCCTCGACGTAGGCCCCGGCGAGCTGCCCGCGCCGGTTCATCTGCGTGAGCGCCGCGGCGTCCACGGTGGCCGGCATGTCCGGGTTCACCAGCTCGATGGCGGCGAGCAGCGCCACGTTCGGCCTGGCGATTCCGATGGCGTGCGCCACCTGGATGGCGTTGCGGCAGATGTCGGCCTTCTGTTCGAGCGTGGGCGCGATGTTCACCCCGGCGTCGCTCATCAGCATCAGGCGGTCGAAGCCGGGCACTTGGAAGACAATCACCTGGCTCAAGAGCCGCCCGGTGCGGAGGCCCGCCTCCCTGTCCAGGACGGCCCGCAGCAGCGCGCCCGTGCTGATCTTACCCTTCATGAGGAGGTCGGCCCGGCCCTCCCGGACCATCGCCACAGCCCGGTGCGCCGCTTTGATCTCGTCGGGCTCGTGGAGGATCTGCTCGTCGGCCATCTCGAAGCCGGCCGAACGGGCCAGCGCGCGGGTCTTCTCGGAGTGACCGATCAGAGTGCCCCGGGCCAGACCGATGTCGGCGGCGCGCTTGAGCGCCTCGATGACGTCCGGATCGTGCCCCGCCGCCACGGCAATCCTGGCCGGGCCGCGGGCACGGGCCGCTTCGACCAGCTCATCCAAGCTCCGGAACATGGCTACCCCAACACCGCTTTCACCACGGCTTCGAATTCGGCGTCCGTCAGCAAACCTTTCTTCTGGATGGAAGTCTGCTTGACGCGCGCCACCATTTCCAGCACCTGCTCGGGAGTGGCCTGAAGCCCGCGGCGTTCGAGGTGCTCCTCGACATTGGCCACACCACTGCCCTTGCCCAGCACGATCTCCACGCCCGGGCGTCCCACCAGCTCCGCGGGGAAGGGGATGTACTCCAGCGGATCCGAACCCTTGCATCGGCGGTGGAACATGCCCACAATGCCGGACTCGATCTGGTAGAGCCTCTCGCCCACGATGGGCCGGTTGGGCGGCAGCTCGAAGCCGGCCAATTGCTGCACCAGCTTGGAGAGCTCATAGAACTTCTCCGTCCGGATGCCAAGGTCAACCCCGTAGAGGCACAGGAGAGCCATCACGGTCTCTTCGAGCCCCACGTTGCCGGCGCGCTCGCCGATGGCCGAGACCGTGACGTGCGCGACCGAGGCCCCGTTGGCCAGCGCGGCGATGGTGTTGGCCACGCCCAGGTGGAAGTCCTCATGGCAGTGGATCTCCAGCGGCTTATTGAAGCGCGCCTTCAGCTTCCGGATCACTGCGCCGACGGCCTGGGGCGTGCACCCGCCGAAGGAATCCGCCAGCGTGAGCGCGTCCATATGGCCCTCGGTGGCCACCTGCTCGATCAGGTCCATGTAGCGGTTGAGGTCCGAGCGCGTGCTGTCGATGGTGAAGAAGACGGTGTAGAGGCCGGCTTCCCGGGCCGCCTGCGTGGTCTCGATCGAGGCGCGGATGGCCCACTCCAGGCTCTTGCCGTAGGCCTTCTGAATGAAGTGGTCGCTCGAAGGGATCTCGGTGATGACGCCCGTGACCCCGCACTTCTTAGCCAGCGCGACGTCCGCGGGCATGCAGCGGGCGAAGGCGAAGATCTCGGAGTCGAGGCCCAGGGCCACGATGTCCTGGATGGCGGCCTCGTCTTCGGCCGAGACCGCCGGCATGCCCGCTTCGATGCGATGAACGCCGGCTTCGGCCAGTTTCCTGGCGATGGCGACCTTCTCCTGGCGGCGGAAGACCACGCCCGCCTGCTGCTCGCCATCGCGCAGCGTCACGTCATGGATCTTGATGGCGGCGGGGAAGCTCAACTGCTCGCGCACTTCCGCGAACCAGTTCCACGAACTGGTGAAGAACCTCTCCGTCTTCCAGGGGTGGTTCATCGAGGGCTCCTTCGGGCGGATTCGCTCGAAAGGCCCATTATAGACCGGGCGACTGCGCCGCGCGCCGCGCCGGGCGCCCGATGACCAGCAGGTAGGCGATGAGGCCCACGAGGTTGGTGAACAGCACGAACAGGCCCCATAGAGCCGCGGCGTCGCCGCGGGCGCGGGCATCCACAGCGACCCACAGCGGTAGGCCCAGCCAGTAGACGGCAAAGCCAGCCACCACGCCCAGCAGTAGCGCCAGGTAGACCGCGTCCGGCGTGCCGCCCACGGCCGGGTTGACGTCGTAGGCCAGCACCACAACCGCAGCCAAGCCTCCGGCAGGGTTCGCGACCACCCGCACGATGTGCCGGAACACGTCGTTGTGGTCGCCCTCGCGCCGCATGGCCGCCACCGCCAGCAGTTGAAGCCTCTGTGTATCGGAGAGCGCGCCGGCCGGGAGCGCCTCGACCGTGGGCACCATGTCGTCCCGGGCCAGCTCCTGGATCTTGTCTCCCCGCTGGCCAGGCCCTCCCTGGTGGAAGACGATCTCGCCCGCCGTGGTCACCACCCAGAGGGCAGCCACGTAAGGAGCTTGGCTCACTTCCGCCGCCGCCTTCAGCAGTGCGGAGGCCCGGGCCGACTCCGCGGCCTTGGGCAACAGGGTGTTGAGCGAGTGCTCGACCGATGCGCGGGTCACGCCGGTGTCCACCAGAATCCGCGCGCGCCGGTGCGTCAGCACGATTCCGCTGGCGACGCTCCAGGCGATCCCCACTACCGCCGCCACCGCAATCCAGTTGCGCTTAGCCCGCATGACCACTCCTCCTGCCTCGCATGAGCACCAGGGCCGCCAGCGGGCTCAGCGCCAGGTTGCCGGCCACGGCCACGCCTGCCAGCAGCCTGACGACGGCGTCCAGCCACGGCGAGAAGGCCAGGAGCCCGAGAGCGGCCAGGCCGGCCGCCGAGGCGCCCACCGCCCACAAGGGGAACGTCGCCGGGCGTTCCAGATAAGCCGCCGCGCGCGCGACCACCTCGCCGAGCTGCGCCTCGCTCATCGGACGCGCCTCCGCCGCCAGCGCCTCTCTGAGCAGCCGCTCCAGATCCAGGTCGTTCATTTCCAGCCTCTCTCCTCCAACCGCCGCAACAGGGCCTCCCGGGCGCGCGCGAGCAGCGATTCGGCCGCCTTGTACGACCGGTTCAGCCGCGCCGCCACGGTCTCGACTCCCGTGCCTTCCACGTAGCGCGCCACCAGCGCCCGGCGGTAATCCGCGGGCAGCGACCACAGCGCCGCCATGGGCACGTTGCAGGCAAGCGAGATCGCCGTGCGGATGGTGCCCGCGTGCGCCACCACAAGCACAGGCCCCGGCCGCTCGACGAGACGCCCCAGCGCCGACAACACGCGCGCCTTCACCTGCTCGAACGTCTCGCCGTTGGGCGCCGCAAGCAGCGTCGGATCGCGCATGACCTCGGCGATCAGGATCCACGGCGACGCGTTCGGTTCGGG
>CAZIRH010000498.1:0-3357 GCA_964541065.1 uncultured Solibacteraceae bacterium | reverse complement strand
CCCCCAAGCGGCGTTACAGCGCGGAGCGTTATTTCCGCTGGAGGAAATTCTGGGACTATTCGACGGGCAATGCGGGCGACTTGCTGTACCACCGCCTCGGCACCATGTGCACGATGGTGGGGTTCGAGTTCCCGACGCGGGCGGTGGGCGTGGGCGGCATCTACGTGCAGAAGAACCGCGAGGTCCCCGACACCTACATGACCATGATCGAGTATCCGGGCGACTACACCATCAACATGGTGTCGTGCATGGCCAACGCGACGTCGGTTCCCATCACCGTGTACGGCAACTGGGGGACGCTCCAGGTGCTGGAAGGGCAGGCGGCCATGGACGCCATGGGCGATCAGCGGAAAGCTCCGGCCGAAGCGTCGCAGCGCCGGCCCCGCGCCGTGGCGGTCGTCAAGCCCGAGCGGCAGTTCCTCAACGAATTCAAACAGGCCAACGGCGGCAGTGCGGAGGTGACCATCGAACCGGAGGCGGGCCCCAACCTGGCCGAGGACTGGCTGGACTCGATGCGGAGCCGGCAGTCACCTCTCTACAACGCGTTGCGCGGCTACCAGGTGATGGTGGCCATTGCGCTGGGCGTCGAATCCTACCGCAAGGGGAAGGTGATGGCGTTCGACCCGGTGCGCCACTCGGTAGTGTCTGCGCCACGGCCGCACCGGGAGTATCCGCCCGCGGGCGCGTGAGGGTGTACTGTCCCGAGTTTCCGGGTTTCTATGCGGCGGCGCCTTCCGCGGGTTCCCACACCCAGCCGACGCCCCTGGGCGTCACGTGCCCCAGGCCGGGAAAAGGAAAGTGATAAGCCAGGACCAGGGCCTTGTCGGCGGCTGCGCGGTCCAGAAGCTGCTGCCGGGTAGTGGCCGCCCTGTCCGGGGCGAGATCAAAGATCGATCGCCACTCCGGCCGTTCCAGGTGGATCGGGTGCAGCACTGTGTCGGCAAGATGCAGCAACTGTTCGCTCCCGGAGGAAACCAGCAACGCTAGATGGCCCACCGTGTGGCCCGCCGCAGGGACTACCCGTACGCCGGGAGCGATTTCGGCTTCGCCTTCCACGAAATCCATCTGACGCGCAACCGGCGGCAGGTTCCTCCGCGCGCACGTCACCATGAACTGGTCGAGTTCCGGGATGCCGCACACGCCGCCCGCGGCGAGTTTTTCAAGATTAGACTCCGCGGTCCAGAAGTCCCACTCGGTCTTCGCCATCACGTATCGGGCGTTCGGGAACATCGGCTTGCCTTCAGGATCCACACTGCCGCCGATGTGATCCGGATGCCCGTGGGTCAGGACGACAATGTCGATGGTCTCGGGCGGGATTCCGGCGGCGCGCAAGCTCTCAACCAATCGTCCGGCCGTGGGCGCGACGCCGACGCCCATGCCAGTATCGACCAGTACGCTGTTCCGGCCGGTTCGAATCAGCAACCCAGTGTAAGCCAGCGCGATTGCCTTTGGATCCGTGCCCTGGTCTCGGAGCGCCTGCTCGGCAGTCTCCTTCGGAGCGTTGGCGAACAGCATCCCGGCGGTATAGAGAAAAGTCCCGTCCGCCAGTGCGATGCATTCGATCGAACCGATCTGAAACCGGTGGCTCGTCCTCATTATTATCACCTCCCCTGTCCCTGCAAGTGTACACCCGTTGCACCAGCGACAGACTGCCAACGGCGGGATGTGACGCCATCATGTATACTGGCAACTGCCCGGCACTCCGCAGCAGAAGCCGGGGCCGACACGGAGGCGCGCCTAGGCCCGTGAGCTACCAGGTTTACCACGATGTTCCGCACATCCGGCAGCCGGAATCGAACGCGTGCTGGTTCGCCTCTCTGTCGATGCTGGTGCGCTATGGGCGCGAGCGGGGCGGCAGAGGCCAGCTCATCGATCCCGGTGATGACGAATTGGCGCTCCTGTTGTTGCGGGCGAACCGGGGCATCAACTGGAGCCAGGCACTTCAGTTGACCCAGCGGTTGCACTTCTCCTCGAAAACGGTGAGCGAGAATGTGGACGCTTTGTACGAACTGCTGAAGAACGGCCCGCTCATCTTCGCCGGGATCGGAGCCGGCGGGGGGCAAGGACACTGGGTAGTTTTCCGCGGCATGTGCGAGAACTTCCTGTGGATCAGCGATCCCCGGCGGGAGAGTCCGACCACCGCGGATTACCTGAGCTTCATGAACCAAGCCCCGCCGTGGAACCGGCTTTGGATTCAGTAGCGACACAGGCAAGAATGCCTGTGCCACGGGCTGCAAGCCTGTGAAGTCTCAGAGCAGTTCTTCCCGCTTCTCGATGGTGAGTTTGTCGCCGCTGGAGACGTAGTCGGCCTGCATGCGGAGGCGGGGCAGGGTCTCGCGGATGAAGTGTTCGGCGGGGAGCGCGCGGGCGGGGTCCCGCTCGGCCTGAACCAGCAGCAGGTGCGCGCCCAGGGCGTCGCAGGACAAATCCACCAGGCGGCGCGCCATCAGGTCGCTGTAGGCCCGGTCGTTGATGCTCTTCAGCGCGCTGAGGCAGCCGGCCAGCCGCTCGCGCATTTCGCGGCAGGCTGAGGCCAGGGGGAGCAACTCGGGACGGAACTGGCGCTCGCCCAGCAGCGTGAGGTACTGGCCCAGGGTGCCGCTGGTGATGCCCACCACGGCGCCGACCACCTGAAGCTGCGTGGTGCCCTCGTAGATGGTGGTGATGCGGGCGTCGCGCGAAAGGCGCTCGACGTTGAACTCCTGCATGTAGCCGGTGCCGCCGTGGACCTGGAGGGCATCATAGGTCACCGCGATGGACATCTCCGAAGCGTAGGCCTTGGCCATGGGCGTGAGCAGGTTGGCGTAGGAGGAAACCTCCTTGTGGCGTGCCCGCAAGAGCGGGTCGGGGGCTTTCTCGAGGCGGTTGTCGAGCACGCGGCGCAGGTCCACCAGGCGCGCTGCCTGGTAGGTGATGGCGCGAGCGGCCCGGACCTGGCTTCTCATACGTGCAAGCATGTCATAGACTTGCGGGAATTCTATAATGGGTTTCTTGAACTGAACGCGCTTCCGAGCGTACTTGACGGCTTCCTCGTAGGCGGCCTGGGCGATGCCGGTGGCCTGGGCCGCCACGGCCACCCGTGCGCCGTTCATCAACGACATGACGTAGCGGATCAGTCCCATGCGGCGCTGGCCCACCAGCCAGGCGGGGACACCGTTGAACTGCAACTCACAGGTGGGCGAGCCGTGGATGCCGAGCTTGTGCTCGATGCGACGGACCACCAGCTCGGGACACTTCTCGACCAGGAACATGCTCAGGCCGCGGCCATCCACGCTGCCCTCCTCCGAGCGCGCCAGCACGAGGCTCACCTCGGCGCAGCCGTTGGTGATGAAGCGCTTGACGCCGTTCAGTTTCCAA
>CAZIRH010000497.1:0-3385 GCA_964541065.1 uncultured Solibacteraceae bacterium | reverse complement strand
ATCCATGGAACTCCCAGCCCCACGCCCGGTCTTTGCTGCCGCACCCACAGTGGTGGGAAGTTTCCCCCATACCGAACCCCAGCGCCTCATGGACCAGATCTTCAGTCGTTTCGCGGAGATGCCCGCTTGGCCCCAGATGCCCGCCCGAGACTGGCGCGAGAGCATGTATGTTCAGTACTCGGAGGGCTTGCCCGGCGCCGTTGTGAACCGGCAGCAGCAGCGGATCCACTTCCGCACCGATGAGGCGTTCTACAGCCAACTGGAGGAGTTCTATCAGGCGGTCGTGGAAGAGGATGTAGAGCGCTTCGCGATCAGCGCGGACTATGCGCTGGGACTGCACCTCTTCCTGGACAAGGTCCCGCGTCTGGGCTCCCATCGCCCGTGCTGGGTCAAAGGACAGGTGACCGGCCCCTTCAGCTTCGCCATGACCGTCACCGATGAGAACAAGCGCTCGCTGGCGTACCACGCCGAACTCTACGAAGTGGCCGTCCAGGGCATCGCTATGAAGGCGCGATGGGTTGCCCGCAGGCTCCGGGAGGTGGCGGAAGGCGTGCTCGTGGTGCTCGATGAGCCTTACCTGTGTTCCTTCGGTTCCGCCTTCGTCAACGTGCCTCGAAACGAGGTGATCGCGGCCATAGACGGGGCGGTGGCGGCCATTCACAAGGAAGGCGCGCTGGCCGGGCTGCACTGTTGCGGAAACACAGACTGGTCTTTGGTGCTGAGCACGGATGTGGATGTGGTCAATTTCGACGCTTTTGAATACTTCCAGGGGCTGCCGCTCTACCCCGCCGAGTTGAGCTCGTTTCTCGCTCATGAAGGTATACTGAGCTGGGGCATCGTCCCCGCCTCTCGTTCGGACGAGCTCAACGCACAGGCGTTGCTGAACACGCTGGACGACCGCGTCGAACAGCTTGTCGCCAAGGGCTTGGACCGCAGCCTACTGTACCGGCAGGCGCTCCTTACGCCTTCTTGTGGTCTCGGGACGGAGAGCGTGGAGAGGGCGGACCGCGTGATGGACTCGCTGGTGGAACTGTCCTCCCTGGTTCGGGAACGCGAAGGGATGGGATGATCATCGCGGTAATCGGAAAGGGGGGCGTGGGCAAGACCACCATCACCGCGCTGCTGTTACGACGCTTGATGGAATCGGGACAGACTCCCCTGTTGGCCATCGATGCCGATCCTTCGAGTTGCCTGGGAGCTGCCCTGGGCATCGCGGTGGATACGACGCTGGCCGATCAGCGCGAGGCCCTGCGCGACAACCCCGCACGGCCGTACACGATGACGGCGGCCGAATGGCTGGCGCTCCGGGCGGAAGAGGCCATTGTGGAGAGCACGGGATTCGACCTGCTGACCATGGGGCGTCCCGAAGGCAAGGGCTGCTACTGCTTCGTGAACAACCTGATTCGAGAGCATCTGGACCGCCTGTCGCGCTCCTACCGCCACGTGCTGCTGGACTGCGAGGCGGGGCTCGAGCATCTATCCCGCCGCACCAGCGGCCGCCCGGAGGTGCTCGTTTGCGTCACCAATCGTTCCCGGATGGCCGCCGAAACCATCCGGCGATCCTTGGCCCTGTATCGGAATATTCACGGCCAGCTTCCCGCACGGATCGACTTGATGCTCAACGAATTCAACGAGGGAGAACCGCTGGCCGCCGCGATGACGGCCATGGCCGCCGCAGGGACGGCGCCGTTCCGCAGGATTCTCGCCATCCCGAGCGATCCGCAGGTCGCGGCGTTCGAATCTTCCGGACGCTCCTTGCTGGAACTGAGCCCGGCGACCCCCGCCTTGGCCGCGCTGCGCGCCTGGGAGCTCGACGCATGAAGGTGGCGGTAACGGGAAAGGGCGGGGTGGGCAAGACCACCGTGGCCGCGTTTCTGGCTCGTTGCTGGCGCGATCTCGGTCACCAGGTGGTGGCGGTGGATGCGGACCCGGATGCGAATCTGGCCGGGACCCTGGGGTTTCGCGGGCCCGCCATCACCCCGTTGGTCAGGTTGAAGCCGCTGATCGAGGAGCGCGTCGGAGGCGGCGCCGGCTGGGGCGGCTTCTTGAAGATGAATCCGCGCGTGGACGATATCCCCCAGGAATTCGGGGTGGTCGTGGACGGCATCCGGGTGCTGGTGATGGGAACCATCGAGCGCGGCCGGCGCGGCTGCGCCTGCCCCGAGAACATTCTGCTCCGGGAAGTGCTGAACCACCTGATGCTGAGGAACCGGGAGCACGTGGTGGTGGATATGGAAGCGGGCGTGGAACATTTGGGCCGCGGGACGGCCGAGGGCGTGGACGCCATGCTGGTGGTGGTCGAGCCGGGCTGGGCCAGCCTGGAAACCGCGGCGCGTGTGGCCGAGCTGGCCCGCGACCTGGGCATACGGCAGATGCACGCGATCGTAAACAAGATCTCCAGCGACGCCGATCTGACGTTTGTACGGGCGCGCCTGGCGGGCCTGCCGCTCCTCGGCATCCTCCCGCTCGACCGGGAACTGGAGCTGGAGGCGCGCGCGGGACGGGTTTCTCGCGCAGGTCCCTTCTATCGAGAGATGCTGCGGATGGCCCAACAACTTGGCAGTTGAAGACCGAACCAAGGAGAAGTCTTGAGTGTAAACGAACGCTCCGCCGATCCTGCCGCGCAGGAGATGCTGATCCGTGCCCGGGAGCTGGGCGCCCGGACCGTATGGGACCGGCATGACGACCTGGCGCCCTTCTGCGGATTCGGAGAGCTCGGGCTGTGTTGCGATGTCTGCTACATGGGGCCGTGCCGCATCGATCCCTTCGGCGAACGGGCCCAGGTGGGAGCTTGCGGCGCCGATGCCCACTTGATGGTGGCCCGTAACCTGGCCCGGGCGGTGGCCGCCGGGGCGGCCGCGCACAGCGACCACGGCCGCGAGGTGGTCGAGGTTCTGCGCTCGGGAGTTGCCGTCGCGAACGCGGAGAAGCTGAACGCGCTGGCGGCGGAATGGGGCGTTGAGCCGGGCGAGCTGGCGGACCGGATGGCGGCCCAGTTTGGCGCCCAGCAGGGTCCCCTCATCCCGCTGCGGCGCGCGCCGCAAGAGCAGCGCAGGCGCTGGGAGAAGATGGGGATCACCCCGCGGGGAATCGACCGCGAGATCGTCGAGTTGCTCCACCGGTCCCACCACGGCGTGGAAGCCGACCCGGTGGCGCTGCTGCGAGCCGCCATGCGCGCGGCGCTGGCCGACGGCTGGGGCGGCTCGATGCTGGCCACCGACGTGCAGGACGTGCTCTTCGGCGGGCCGCGGGCGATTCGCTCCCGAGCCAACCTGGGCGTGCTCGAAGAGCGCGCCGTCAACATTCTGGTTCATGGCCACGAGCCGGTTTTGAGCGAAATGATCGTGGCAGCCAGCCGCCAGGAGGACCTGCTGGCGCTGGCGCG
>CAZIRH010000496.1:0-3399 GCA_964541065.1 uncultured Solibacteraceae bacterium | reverse complement strand
CCCCTCCGCGTGCTGCCCAAGACCACCCAGGAGCTGCCCGCGCTGATCGGCGTGCTGCCGAACTTCGCGCACATCAACAACCTGAAGATGGTCGCCGGGCGGTTTTTCAGCGCGGACGACGACCTGAACTCCGCTCCGCTCTGCGTGCTGGGCGAGTCGGCCAAGGTGAACCTGCTGGGTTACGACGACGCGGTGGGTAAGCACGTCAAGATCAATGACATCTGGCTCCAGGTCATCGGGGTGCTAGCGCCGCAGGCGGGTTCGGACTCCGAGCTCGAGGGCGTCGAGGTCATCAACCGGAACAACATGGTGGTGGCGCCTCTGAACACGGTGATGCGGCGCTTCGAGGACACCAACAGCTATCTGAAGGACGAAATCGACGGGATCTACATCCGCGTGACGCCCACCACGGACTCGATCGAGACCGCCAACGTGGTGCGGGCCATCCTGAACGCCACGCACAAGGAGGCGGGCGACTTCAACGTGATTGTGCCCGCGGACCTGCTGGAGCAGCGGCGGCGCACGCAGTTCATCTTCAGCGTGGTGATGATCTGCATCGCCGGCATCTCGCTGTTGGTGGGCGGCATCGGCATCATGAACATCATGCTGGCCACGGTGCTGGAGCGCACGCGCGAGATCGGCATCCGGCGGGCCATCGGCGCCCGGCAGTCGGACATCATCCGGCAGTTCCTGACCGAGGCGGTGTTGATCTCGATCGTGGGAGGCTTGATCGGGATCGCCTTCGGGTTCGGGCTGTCGCGGGTGATCGGCGCGGCGGCCGGCTGGTCCACGGTGGTGACCTTCGGTTCGATTGGGGTGGCGTTCGGCGTGTCGGTGGCCATCGGGCTGCTGTTTGGCATCTACCCGGCGGTCCAAGCGGCCAAGCTGGATCCCATCGAAGCTATCCGCTACGAGTAATGCGAGTTTCGCGCCAAGCTCGCCAAGGATGCGCCAAGCGCGCCAAGAACAGGACCGGGTTTCTTGGCGGACTTGGCGGGCTCTTGGCGTTCTTTGCGCGAAACGGTTTGTGAGAATTGACATGCGATTGAACGTGCTGACTTATGTGGCGCTCTGCGCGGCGGGCTTGTGGGGGCAGG
Organism: uncultured Solibacteraceae bacterium; assembly: GCA_964541065.1. Classification (GTDB taxonomy): domain Bacteria; phylum Acidobacteriota; class Terriglobia; order Bryobacterales; family Bryobacteraceae; genus VFZS01. The sequence continues at coordinate 2,302 of CAZIRH010000496.1, read as the reverse complement.
AAGCCCCGTCGTTTCCCAAGGCGGCCTACTTCCGCGACCGCTTCACCACCCCCAGCACGCGGGTGGAGCTTCAGCCCCCGGTGCGCTTCCAGGATTTCATGGTGGACGGGAAGCTGGAACTGTCGCTGCGGGCGTACCTGGAGCTGGTGCTGGCCAATAACACCGACGTCGCCATCCAGCGGCTGACGCTGGAGACGCCGCGCAACGCCATCCTGCGGGCTTTCGGGACCTTCGACCCGAGCTTCATCGGCAGCTTCAACGCCTCGCGGCAGAAGTCCGCCTCCACCACCGTGCTGGCGGGCGCCAACCTCTTGAGCAGCCTGAGCCAGCGCGCCAGCGCCACCTACCAGCAGACGCTGGACAGCGGCACGCTGTTCACCGTGGGCTTCAGCGGTACTAAGGACTCCTCCAACAACGCCTTCAGCACCTTCAACCCGGCCCTGAACGCTTCGATGCAGTTCGGCTTCACGCAGCCACTGCTGCGCAACCGCGGCTCCTACGTGACGCGGCTGCCCATCATGGTGGCCCGCAGCCAGTTGCGCCGCAGCGAATACGACCTGCGCGACCAGATGATGCGGCTGATCGTGACGGCCGAGACGGCCTATTGGGACGTGGTGGAGGCCCGCGAGAACCTGAAGGTCCAGCGGGAGTATCTGAAGCTCACTGAGGTGGCCCTGAAGCGCGCCCAACGGGAGCTGGAGCTGGGGGCGCTGTCGCCGCTCGAGATCTACCGGCCGCAGCAGCAGTACGCCAACGCCGAGATCCAGGTGTCGCGTTTCGAGTATCTTTTGAGACAGCGCGAGGATGCCCTGCGCCGCCAGATCGGGGCGGACCTGGATCCGCAGGTGCGCAGTCTGCCCATGGTGCTGACCGAGACGGTTTCGCCGATGCTTGAGACCCGGACCGTCGACAAGGAAGCGGCGGTGGAGAGGGCTCTGGCCGCGCGGCCGGACCTGCGGAGCCAGCTTCAGACGCTGGATGTTGACGAGTTGCAGATCAAGCAGGCCACTAACGCGATGCGGCCGGATCTGTCGTTGACCGGCAACTACAGTGCGACGGGCCGCGGCGGGACGTACTATGACCGGACCAACGTCTTCGGCCAGTCGCAACTGGTGTCGGTGGTCCCCGGCGGCTTCGGGGACGCCGTGGATCAGTTGTTTGGCTTTTCGCTGCCCACCTACACCTTCGGCCTGACCCTGCGGCTGCCGCTGCGCGACCGCGCCCGCAGCGCCGACATGGCCGACGCGCTGGTGCGCAAGAAGACCGACAGCCTTCGCGCCCGCAACCTCGAGCAGCAGATCCGCCTGGAAGTCTTGAACGCCATCAACCAGGTGGAGGCGGCCAGGGCCGGCGTCCGACTGGCGCGGGTGGCCGTGGACTTCGCCCAGAAGCAGGTCGAGGCCGAGCAAAAGCGGTACGACCTGGGCGTCACCATCATGTACTTCGTGCTCCAGGCCCAGACGGATCTCGCCAACGCCCAGTCCGACCTGCTCCAGAGTTCCATCAACTACCGCCGCAACCTGCTGACCGTCTTGCGGGTGACGGGCCAGCTCCTGGAGGAGCGCGGAGTGGTAATACAATAGCTGGTGGCTCCCCGCGAGCCGCCGCCATGGGCCGCATCCGCATCCTCTCCGATGAGGTCGCCAACAAGATCGCGGCCGGGGAGGTAGTCGAGCGGCCGGCCTCCGTCGTCAAGGAACTGCTCGAGAACTCCCTGGACGCCGGCGCCACCGAGCTGCGCGTCGAAGTCTCGGGCGGCGGACGCCGCCTGATGCGCGTCAGCGACAACGGCGGCGGCATGCTGCGCGATGACGCCCTGCTGGCCTTCGAGCGGCACTCCACCAGCAAGCTGGCGGCGGTCAAAGATCTGCTCTCGATTGCCACGCTGGGTTTCCGCGGCGAGGCCCTGCCCTCGATCGCGTCGGTCTCGCGGCTGGTGCTCGAGACGCGCTCGGCCGAGGAGACCACCGGGACGCGCGTGGAAGTGGCGGGCGGGAGAATGCTGCGGGCCGACGAGGCGGCCCTGGCTGCGGGGACGCAGGTCACCGTTCGCGACCTGTTCTACAACGTCCCGGCGCGCCGCAAGTTCCTCCGCTCGGAGCAGACCGAGCTGGCCCACATCGCCTCGCTGGTCACCCACTACAGCCTGGCGCACCGGGATAAGAGCTTCCTGCTGCGGAGCGACGGGCGGGAGCTGCTGAACGTCACGCCGGTCGAGCGGCTGCGGGACCGCGTCTACCAGGTCTTCGGCAACCGGGTTCTGGAGGAGCTGGTGGACCTGGGCGCGCGCGAGCGGCAGCTG
>CAZIRH010000495.1:0-3426 GCA_964541065.1 uncultured Solibacteraceae bacterium | reverse complement strand
GCCCACCGTGCCGGGCTCGGGCACCTGGAGGGTGGCCCAGTTGGCGTACACGGTCAGCGGCACCGACTGCGAGTTGCCCATGCAGGAGATCATGTTCACGCAGTATTCCCCGGGGTACTCGACCATGGTCATGTAGGTGTCCGGCACTTCCCGGTTCTTCTGCACGTAGATGCCGCCGGCGCCGGTCACCCGCGTGGGGAAATCGAAGCCGATCATGGTGCTCATCATGCCCAGGCGGTGATAGAGCAGGTCGGTGGCGTTGCCGCCCGAGTAGTCCCAGTACTTGCGCCAGCGGAAGTAGCGCTCGTTGCTGTAGGGGCGCTTGCGCGCCGGGCCCAGCCACATCTTCCAGTCCAGCTTCTTGCCCGGGCTGACTTCGGCGTCCGGCCAGTGCGTGCCCCCCACACCGGGGATGGGGTAGTCCCACATGCCCTCGCGGGTGTTGCGGTTGTAGCTGATCAGCCCCCAGAGGACCTTCCCCAGCTTGCCCGCCTTGATGTAGTCGTTGATCTTCCAGTGCAGCCGCGTCGCAGGACCGGTGCCGCCCACCTGCAATACGCGCCTGGTCTGGTCCACCAGGGCGTTCACCTTGGCCGCCTCCTCCACGGTGCGAGTCATGGGCTTTTCGAGGTAGACGTCCTTGCCGGCCAGTAGCGCCTCACTCGCCATGCGGCAGTGCCAGTGATCGGGGACCGCCAGCACCACGCCGTCGATGTCAGGCCGCTGGAGGACCTCGCGGTAGTCCCGATAGGTCCTTTCCGCCCCGGATTGCTCCTGCGCGTACCGCAGGCGCGGCTCCCAAACGTCGCACACTGCGCTGAAGTGGACGTCGTTCTTCTGCTGACGGCGTCTCTTGAACATCTCGATCAGCCCGAGGAACTGCATGCCGTTGCCGATGAAAGCGATGTTGATGCGATCATTGGCGCCCAGCACCCGCCCGGTGGGCTTGGGCTGGGATGCCCCGGCCTCCGTGCTGGAAAGTATGGTTGCCGTGGCCGCGGCCACGCCCATGTCGCGCGTCAAGAACTCCCGGCGCGTGGATTGATCGTCTGTCTGGCTCATGACACTCTCCTGCCTTCCTTGACCAGTGTACTCCGCCGTGGCACAGGCTTCAGCTTCCCCGTGCCGAGAAAACGAGGTCCCGACGGAGCGAGCCAGGTGTATACTTGGGTGAACCCACAGCAGGAGGCGCACTCCATGAAACGCCGGCACCCCCCTTTCATTGGACTAGCGTTCCTCGTGACAGTTTTCGTCCTCGCCTGGGTAGTCGGAGCCGAGGACTGGCAAAGCTCGTTCGCCGTGGACAAGAAGAACCTCGGCACGGAGGGCGCGAATCCACACTTTGTTCTGCAGCCCGGGCATCGGCTGCACTATGCGCACGGGAGGGACACGCTCACAACCACCGTCCTGGCCGAGACCAAAATCGTCGATGGCGTGACCACGCGGGTTGTCGAGGACCGGGAGACCAAGAACGGCCAGCTCGTCGAACTCACGCGCGACTACTACGCCAGCGACTCCAAGACGGGAGACGTCTACTACTTCGGCGAGGATGTAGACACCTACAAAGGCGGCAAAGTGGCCGGCCATGAGGGTGCCTGGCTGTCGGGAGTGAAGGGCGCCCGGTTCGGCCTGATGATGCCTGGGGAGATCAGAGTCGGTCGGAAGTTCTACCAGGAGCTGGCCCCCGGTGTCGCGATGGATCGCGCCGAGGTGATCTCGGTGGGAGAGAAGATCACGACCGCCGCCGGCACATTCGAGAATTGCGTCCACTTCAAGGAGACCAGCCCGCTCGAGAAGGGAGCGGCCGACCACAAGTGGTATGCCCCGGGCGTCGGCCTGGTCAAGGACGGCGAATTCGTGCTTGTGAAGATCGAGAAAGCTGCCGGCCCGCCCCGCGGCTGACCACTCTACATGTGCATCCCCCCGTTCACGTTGATTACCGCGGCTGGAGCGCTGTGCTATGTTAGCGTAGCGTGATGGCAAACGGAGGGCGACCATGACACGTCGGGAGTTCTCGCTCAGCGCCGCGGCAGCCGGCATCGCCGCGCTGACTTCACCGGAAGGCCTGGTGGCGCAGGCGCGCGACAAGGCCCAGCCGCTGCACCTGAAGGTCACGGACTTGAAGACGTTCATCGTCAATCGGGGCGGCCGTAACGCCCCCAATTACGTATTCGTGAAGATCTTTACCAACCAGGGAATCACGGGGCTGGGAGAAGGCTCGGTCACCAGCAAGGAACTGACCGTGGCCGCGGCCCTCGAGGAGCACAAGCGGTACCTGGTTGGTCGCGACCCCACGGACATCGAGATGCACTGGCAGGCCATGTACCGCTGGCCGCGCTGGCGCGGCGGGCCGATTCTGAACTCCGCCATCAGCGCCGTCGAGATCGCCTTGTGGGACATCCTCGGGCAGGCGCTCGGCCAGCCCATCTGGAGGCTGCTGGGCGGCAAGGCGCGCGAGCGGGTGCAGATATATGTGCACGCGGGCGGGGGCACCCCTGAGGAATACGCGCGGAACTGGAGGCAGGTCCAGGAGCAAGGCTGGACCGCCTGCAAGGCCGATTTCATCACCACGCAGGGGGACGTGATCGATCCGGTGCGCTCGGTGCGCGAAGGCATCGCCAATCTCAAGGCGGTGCGCGAGGCGGTGAGCGAGGATTTCCGCATTTGTATCGACTTGCACGGCAAAGCCACCCCCACCATGGCGGTCGATTTCTGCCGCCGCGCCGAGCAGTACGCGCCGTTCTTCGTCGAGGAGGCTACGCAAATCGAAGATCTCGACGAGCTGGCTCGCCTGCGCAGCAAGACCAGCGTGCCCCTGGCCACGGGCGAGCGCTTGTTCACCAAGTACGGTTTCACCGAGATCTGTCACCGGCACTTGGTGGACTACGTCCAGCCGGATGTCGTGCATTGCGGCGGGATTCTCGAGATGAAGAAGATCGCCGCCATCGCCGAGGCGCATCGCGTCGAGGTTACGCCGCACAATCCCCAGAGCGACGTCAGCACGCTGGCTTCTTTGCACGTGGACTTCTCGACCCCGAACTTCGCCATCCAGGAGATCACGCATCGCGGCAACGAGCCGTACTGGAAGGACCTGTTCTATGGCGGCGCCATTACCTACGAGAAAGGCTACGCCCTGCCGCCGGACCGGCCCGGGCTGGGCATCAACTTGGATGAGACCGTGGCCGCCAAGCGCCCCTACCAGCCGCACACGCGGCAGCAGTTGCGGTTCCCCGATGGCGGGATCGCGGACCACTGAAATCCGGGTCTGGCTCCGGCGTCCCCGGGACTACATGTACATCCCGCCGTTGACGTTGATCACCGCGCCGGTGATGTAGGCGGCTTCGTCGCTGGCCAGGAACTTGACCGCCGCCGCCACGTCCTCGGGCTGCCCGGAGCGCTTGAGCGGGATGCCGGCCAGCATCCGCT
>CAZIRH010000494.1:0-3434 GCA_964541065.1 uncultured Solibacteraceae bacterium | reverse complement strand
CGGCCACCGCCGTCGCGCTGGTGGTGATCCTGGTGGTGGTCCGGCAATCCCCGGAACTGGTGCGCACCAGGCTGCTGGAGGCGCTAGGCTGGCTTCCGCCGGAGAAACTGAGGCGTGTCGAGCGCATGACGACGGCCTTCCTGGAGGGTCTGGCGGCCATCAGGGGCCGCACCGGGCTGATCTGGTTGACCGCGTACACCGCCCTCGAGTGGGTACTCATAGCGCTATGCACGCTGGCCCTGTTCAAGGCCTACCCGGGGACCTCCAAGCTGGGGATCAGTCAGGCCCTGGTGTTCATGGGGCTGGTGGGCTTTGGGAGCCTGTTGCAGATCCCGGGTCTGGGCGGAGGGGTGCAGATCGCCTCCGTGGTGGTGCTGCGGGAGCTATACGGACTGCCGGTCGAACTGGCGACGAGCGTAGCCGTGGGAGTCTGGGCCACTACGTTCGTAGTAATTGTCCCCATTGGCCTCCCCCTGGCCTTGCACGAGGGCTTTGCTTTTAAGAGAATCAAGCAGTTGAGCATGGAGGCCGAGCCATGATCTGCCCTTTCTGTGGCCACAAGAAAGACAAAGTCGTCGATTCACGCGAAAGCAAGGAAGCCGACGTCGTCCGGCGCCGGCGCGAGTGCTTGGCCTGCGGGCGACGCTTCACTACGTACGAACGCATCGACGAGATCCCGTACCTGGTCATCAAGAAAGACGGGCGCCGAGAGAAGTTCGACCGCCAGAAGGTACTAGCCGGGCTGTTGAAGGCCTGCGAGAAGCGGCCGATCGGGATGGCGAAGCTGGCTGAGATGGTGGACGAGGTGGAGGCGCGGCTGATGGAGAGCCCGGAGCGTGAGCTTTCTACTACAGATATAGGAGAAATGCTGATCCAGCGGCTGCGGGCTCTGGACAAGATCGCCTACGTGCGATTCGCCTCCGTGTACCGGGACTTCCAGGACGAAGAAGCTTTCCTGAACGAAATAAAGAGCTTGCTGCGGTCCCGGCGGGGGTGAGAGAAAGCCTGGTGGGGGGCACTATCACCAATGGCGGCCAAGATTCCAGCAAGTGAGTGAAACCAGGGAGCTTCTGGAACATCTCCATTAAAGGGGCTTAACAAAGCCGGGGTTTGATGATATGATGGGGAGCGGCAGCAGGCGTGTCCAAGTGTGCCGTCGAAGCGGCGGTGACCGGCAGCTAAGGAATAGCAATCGACCCCGGGACAAGGGAGTTCCTTGTGCTTTTTGGGCGGGGAGGTGAATCTGAGCGTGGATCACTTCGAAGACCAGTTCCTGGGCGACAACCACGATAGCCTCGGGCTGCCTTTCGACGAAGAAGCGGCCAAGTACTTCGACGCCGAAGAGCTGCACGGAGCGGAGGATTTGCACGGCGCCCCGGCTGAGGAATCCATCTACACCGACGACCCGGTGCGGGTGTACCTGCGGGAGATGGGTGCGGTCCCTCTGCTGACCCGCGAAGGTGAAGTGGACCTGGCCCGCCGGATGGAGCGCGGGAAGCTGCGGATGCAGAAGGCGATCAGCCGCTCGCCTCTGGTCCAGATGGTGGTGGTGAATCTGGCTGAGCAGCTCCGGAAGGGCGTCGAGGAACTGGACAATGTGGTCGACGTGGGCGAGATCGAGCAGGATCCGGTGGCCGACCAGCAGCACCGGATGGAGATCCGCCAGGCCTTTGCCGACGTGGCGCTGAACCAGAAGAGGCTCCAGCAGGTGGGCGAGAAGCTGGAATCCATTCCGGCAGGCAACCGGAAGCTGCGCCGCCGCTGGCAGGGCAAGCTGGCGCGGACCAGGGTGGAGGTCTCGCGCGCGGTGCGCCGGCTCCCGTTCCTGGGGGCGCGGTGGAAGGGCTTCTCCCGGGAGATCGAAGGCGCGGTCGAGGAACTGGGCTACCTGGAGGGCGAGCTGCGCCAGATTCAGGAGCGCAACGGGCAGGCTTCGCAGGCGCGCATCAAGGAGCTGCGGCGCGAGATTCGCAGGCGCGAGGCGGCGGCGGGCGCCACGCTGGCCGAGCTGAAGCATACGCTTCAGGTGATTCGCCAGGGCGAATGTGAGTCCGAGCGGGCCAAGAAAAGCCTGGTGGAGGCTAACCTCCGGCTGGTGGTGTCTGTAGCCAAGAAGTACGTCAACCGCGGGCTGCACCTCCTGGACCTGATTCAGGAAGGCAACATCGGCTTGATGCGTGCCGCCGACAAGTTCGAGTATCGGCGGGGCTACAAGTTCTCCACCTACGCGACGTGGTGGATCCGGCAGGCCATCACGCGGGCCATCGCCGACCAGTCGCGGACCATCCGCATCCCGGTCCACATGAACGAGAGTATGAACAAGTTCCTGCGCGCCAACCGGGAGCTCGAGAAGGAGCTGGGGCGGGTGCCTTCCAACGATGAGATCGGCCGGCGGATGGACATCACGGTGGAGAAGGTCCAGAAGCTGAAGACCATCTCGCGCGATCCGGTTTCGCTGGAAACGCCGGTGGGGCGTGACGGCGAGAGCGCGCTGGGCGACCTGATCGAGGACCGCTGGATCGGCTCGCCGGTGGACGCGGTGATCGACTCCAACGTGCGCGACGAGACCGCCAACATCCTCAAGACGCTGTCTCCGAAAGAGGAGAAGGTGATCCGGCTGCGGTTCGGCATCGGTTGCGAACGGGAGCACACGCTCGAGGAGATCGGGCAGGAGTTCGACGTGACGCGCGAGCGGATCCGCCAGATCGAAGCCAAGGCGTTGCGGCAGCTCCGCTCGCCCGAGCGGGCGCGTCATCTGCGGGCCCTGCTGGCCGCGCGATAGTGGCTGCCCTTTCCGCCCAAGTCCCCCGGTGAGGAGGGCTGTGCCAGTGGCGCCTCCATCCCAGCCCATGAACCCGGAGGAATTCGCCAACATCGCCCGGGCGGAAGCGCAGTTCTGGTGGTGCCGGGGGATGCGGCGAATCCTGTTCCGCTTGCTCGACCCGCAGGCCGGGCAGCGCCGCATCGAGCGGGTGCTGGAAGGCGGCTGCGGCACGGGTCACTTCGCGCAACTGCTGGCGCGGCGGTACGGGTGGCGCATCTATGCGGTGGACCGCAGCATCCAGGGCCTCGCGTGCGGCCGCCGGCTGGGGGTTCCGCGCCTGGCGCAGGCCGACATGGCAGCGCTGCCGTTCCCGGCGGGCTGCTTCGAGGCGGTGGTGTCGCTGGACGTGCTGGCGCATTTCCCGCGGGGCGGGGAGCGCCAGGCGGTCCGGGAGTTGGCCCGGGTGCTGGCCCCGGGGGGCCTGCTGGTGGTGCGGGTCTCCGCGCTGGAGGCGCTGCGCAGCCGGCATTCCGAGTTTGTCTGCGAGCGGCAGCGCTTCACGCGACGGCGGCTGGTGGAGGTGGTCGGGGAGGGCGGCTTTCGCGTGCTGCGTTGCACGTACGCCAATGCGCTGCTGCTGCCGGTGGCGCTGGCCAAGTTCCGGGTGTGG
>CAZIRH010000493.1:0-3434 GCA_964541065.1 uncultured Solibacteraceae bacterium | reverse complement strand
GGCTGGGCGCGTGCTCCGCCTTGACGATAAGCACGGACGCGCCTTGCGGCTACCGCAGAGTGTACAGCCCCGGGCCGAAGCCGCGCCCCTGGCGGTCTGCCGCGGGCCAGGCGTAGCGGATCCCGCCCACCAGCGTGCCCTGGGGTACCGATCCCGCCTGGAGGGCCTCGGGCAGCGTAGTCCCTTCGGCGACCGGCGCGCTGCGGAGCCACACCTCGCAGAACAGGAAAGCGCGGGGGTCAACCACCCGTGCGCTCCGCTCCTGGAGCGCTTGGCGAACTTCGGGCGGCACCTGCTCGGGAGGGGCGCCTCCAGCGGTGGCGCGGTAGTCCTGCGCCACTAACGGCACGGCCACAGCCCACAGCACGAACGCTCTCATCAGGGCCTCACAGACTATTGGATGGGCGGGCCGGACGGCAGGTTGCCTCCACACCGCCCGGTGGGCTGGCCGGAGAGAAAGACTGAAATCCCTTGACCTGCGCGTTCACCCGAGCCGCGGGGTTTCGGGTCGCCCCTCAACCCACCCGTTTCCCTTGTGTAGTCAATGGATTAGGCGAAATCCGAAGCGGCTTTGCGCTCGCTCCCGGGCTGGGCCGGGGCCGGGCCGATGCTAGGATGTGGATGCCATGAACAAGCAGCAATTCGCCGCCCGGCTGGCCCGCTCGGCCGGGGTGTCCAGGCCCGCGGCGGCCGACCAGCTCGACCGTGTGGTCCACGACATCCTACAGGGCCTGCGTAGGGGCGAGCAGGTGCGGCTACCCGGTCTGGGCACTTTCCTGCCGGGAAAGAAACCAGCGTTTCGGTTCGAGTCCCAGGGCGGCGGGAAAGGCCCCCGGAGCGGCACGCGGTGAGCCTGGCGCAAACCTCCTCGAGCGCGCAGGTGGCCGGCCTGGTCAAGCACTGCCTCGAGCGCGGGGGCAGTGTGGAGATCGACGGCCTGGGGCTGTTTCGTCCCGTCCCGGCCGGCGGCTTCGAGTTCGTGCCGCAGACGCGACGGAAGGTCTTTCTCGCCTATGCGCAGGAGGATGCCGCGGCGGCCCAGCGGCTGTATGACGGCTTCCTGGGGCGAGGCTACGATCCGTGGCTGGACCGGCAGAAGCTGCTGCCGGGGCAGAACTGGCCGCGTGCCATCGAGCAGGCCATCGAGGTCTCGGAGTACTTCGTCGCCTGTTTCTCCCGGCGCTCGACGGTCAAACGCGGCTGGTTCCAGTCCGAACTGCGCTATGCGCTGGACTGCGCGCAACGCGTGCCGCCCGAAGCGATCTTCCTGATCCCGGTGCGGCTGGAGGAGTGCCGCGTGCCGCTCCGTATCAGCCGCGACATCCAGTACGTGGACCTGTTCCCAGACTGGGAGCAGGGCTTTCGCCGGGTTGTGGCGGCCATGCGCTCGGCCTCGGGTTTGCGCAAAGACGCAAAGGTTCGCCAAGCTCGCCCAGTCCCGTGACGGGCTACTTGGCGCGCTTGGCCTCCTGGCGTGAGAGCTTCTGCTTGATGTCTGCGGCGCGCTTGTGCTCCGGCGCCAGTTCCAGGAACTTCGCGTAGGCCGCCCGCGCGGCCTTAGGATCCTTGAGCTTCTCCTGCGCTTCCCCCAGGCGCAGGTAGGCCTCGGCGCAGCCGGGGTTCCACTTGATGGCTTCCCGAAAGCGGCCCGCGGCCGCCTTGTGTTTCCCCTTCTTGAGGTAGAAGAGGCCCACCTTCATCTCCTTCTCCGCCTGAAGAGGATTGAAGGAGTACTCCTTGGGGACGAGCGATTCGTCTTCCTCGCGCGGCTCGGCCGGCTTCTGCGGCTGCGCGCAGACCGCTGCGGCCCACAGGATGACGCCGGCGAGCAACCGCAGGAAGCGTGCCACAATTCTAGTATAGGGTCGCCCATGGACCTGCGCGAGAAGGCCGCCCAGTTGCCCGTCCAGCCTGGCGTCTACCTTTACAGGGACGCCGCCGGCGAGGTCCTCTACGTCGGCAAGGCCAAGAACTTGCGCAGCCGCGTGCGCAACTACTTCTCCGAAGACCACCTGGCGGACGCCAAGACCGGCACGCTGATGAGCGAGGCGCGCGACGTCGAGTACATCCTGGTGGACAACGAGAAGGAAGCGCTGGCGCTCGAAAACAACCTGATCAAGCAGTGGCAGCCGCGCTTCAACGTGCTGCTGCGGGACGACAAGACCTACCCCTACCTCAAGCTGACCAACGAGCGCTTTCCGCGCGTGTACGTGACGCGCCGGCTGATCAAGGACGGCTCGACCTACTACGGTCCCTACTTCCCCGGAAACCTGGCGTACCGGCTGGTGCACTTCATCAACCGGTACTTCGGCGTGCCCTCGTGCAAGGTGGACCTGGGACGCCCGCACGCGCACCCGTGCCTCCAGTACCACATTCACCGCTGCCAGGGGCAGTGCGTCGAGGGCCTGACCACCCAGGCCGCTTACGCCCGGGCCGTCGGGCAGGTGCGGCTGTTTCTGGAGGGCCGGCTCAAGGACCTGCTGGGGGAGTTGCGCGCCGAGATGCAGCGCGCCGCCCAGGAGACGCGCTTCGAGCAGGCCGCCGTGCTGCGGGACGTCATCGCCACTGTCGAGGAGACCGAGGAGAGGCAGAAGATGGCCGCTGCCGCGGGCGAGGACACCGACATTATCGGCTGCTATGCCGAGCCGCCCCTGGTGGCCGCCAACGTCTTCCACCTGCGTAGCGGGCGCATCGTGGACCGCCGCGAGTTCTTCTGGGAGGACCGCGAGGAGTTCGAGGCGGCGGAGTTTGTGTCGGCGTTTCTCAAGCAGCTCTACCTGGACCAGCAGTACGTGCCGGCGCGGGTCCACGTGCCGGTGGAGTTCGAGGACCGCGAGGCGCTGGAGGAGCTGCTCTCGGACAAGCGCGGCCGCAAGGTCGAGATCCACACCCCGCAACGGGGGCCGAAGAAGGCGCTGCTCGATCTGGCCGAGACCAACGCCCGGCACAGCTTCGAGCAGCGGTTCCGCGTGCTGAAGCCCTCCGCCAAGGCCATCCAGGAGGCGCTTCAGGACCTCCTGGGGGTGGGCGAACCGCCGCGGCGCATCGAGTGCTTCGATGTCTCGCACATCCAGGGCACCGACACCGTGGCCAGCCTGGTGGTCTGGGAGGACGGGCGGATGAGGAAGTCCGACTACCGCAAGTTCATCATCCGCACGGTGGAAGGGAGCGACGACTTCGCGTCCATGCGCGAGGTGATCACGCGGCGCTACTCGCGGTTGCAGGCAGAGAAGCGCGCCTTGCCCGGCCTGGTCCTGGTGGACGGCGGCGTCGGGCAGCTACACGCGGCCGCGGAGGCATTGGAAGCGCTGGGGATCACCGATCAGCCGCTGGCGGCCCTGGCCAAGCGCGAGGAGTGGATATACGTCTACGGGCAGGAGGAGCCGGTGGTGCTGGACCGCTTTTCGCCCGTGCTGCACCTGGTCCAGAGCGTG
>CAZIRH010000492.1:0-3461 GCA_964541065.1 uncultured Solibacteraceae bacterium | reverse complement strand
TTCACCCACTCCGGCCACATCACCGTCCGTGTGGAGGTGGAATCGGCCGACGCTGCGGAGACGGTCTTGCACTTCTCGGTGACGGACACCGGGATCGGGATTCCGGCCGACAAGCTCAAGGTGGTCTTTGAAGCGTTTCGCCAGGCCGATGGCTCGACCACGCGCAGGTACGGAGGAACGGGTCTGGGCCTGGGCATCAGCTCACGGCTGGTCGAGTTGATGGGCGGGCGCATCTGGGTTGAAAGCGAGGTGGGCCGCGGGAGCGCCTTCCATTTCACCGTGCGCTTCCGCCCCTCCCAGGTCCGGGTGTCCAGCCAGCCGTGCCCAGCGGAGCGCCCCGAGCCCGAAGCGCTCGCCAAGGACCGGCCACAGACGCGCTCGCTGCGCGTGCTGCTGGCCGAGGACAATCCGGTCAACGAGAAGCTGGCCGTTCATCTGCTGGAACGGTTGGGCCACAGTGTCGCGGTGGCCCACAACGGGCGGCAGGCCGTGGAAGCCTGGAGCCGGCAGCCCTTCGACCTGATCCTGATGGACGTGCAGATGCCAGACACAGATGGCCTTGAGGCCACGCGGCTGATCCGGGAACACGAGCGCGCCACCGGCACGCACACCCCCATAGTGGCCATGACCGCTTACGCCATGCTGGGCGACCGGGAAAAGTGCCTGGCGGCCGGCATGGATGGCTACCTCTCGAAGCCCATTCGGCCCGAGGCATTCTCCGCGGAAATCGAGCAGGCTGCTCACGCGCTGGAGTCGCGTTAACCGCCACGCCGGCGCGGCCGGCGCCCTTGCGCTTGCAGTTCTGGTGCCGCAGGCACTCGTCTGTGCCGCCGCGATCAGGCTTACCGCACCGCCATGGTCAGGCCGGCCTGGCTGCTCGCCGTTCCCACGGTGACGATCACCGGCACCGTACCTCCGGCCGGAATGTCATCCGGAACACGCGCGTTCACCTGGAGCACGCCCGCCACGAAGTTGGGCGCCGGCCCGGCATAGAACACCTGCGCCGGCCGGCCCCCGATCGTCACCGAGACCGGCAGCACCGGGCTGGCGAACGGCGGGACGCCAGGCGTGATGCTGCCATCGGCCACCGGCGGCGTCACCAGGCCCTCCCCGGTGCCGTACAGCATGACCACCGAGCCTTTGGGCGCCGGGTTGCCGGGCCCGTTCACGCTGTAGTCCTGGTTCAGGATGGCGCCCGGGCCCTGACCGGAGGCGTCCATCGAGAACAGGCCGGGCGCCGCATCGGCCAAGCGGAACTCCACCGCGTTGGAGCGTACGCTCTGGTACTCGACCTGGACGCGCGTGCTGGCCCGCCCGGCCAGCAGGTAGGGCACCACCGCGCTTGACTTCATGCTGGAGACGTAGATCAAGGGCGAGGCAATGCCGTCAAACAGGATCCGGGTATCCGCCAGGATGGTGTCCACGCGTCCGCCGGTGACCCGCAAGGTGGTCAGGGTGTTCGGCCCGATGTTGGTGCCTTCCAGGTAGACGATCTCGCCCACCGTCAGCGCGGCACGCCCGTAACTGGCGGCGTTCGCTACCCCGGCCAGGAACGGCTCGGGCCGCGGCGCCGCCGTCACGGTCAGGGTCACCGAGACGCTCTGCGGGCTGTTGCTGGCACTGGGGGAAGCGACCGTGATAGTGCCGCTGTAAGTGGCGGGAGTCAGCCCCGCGGGCGCTACCGAGACGCTCACCTCTCCCGAAGTGGACCCGCTGGCGGGTGAAACCGCCAGCCAGCCGCTCCCGCTGGCCATCGAGGCCGCGGCCGTGAAGTTCAGGCTGCCGCCGGTCGAGGACACTGTGACCTTCTGCGCGGCTGGCGCGCTCGCGCCCGTCTGAAAGCTGAATTGCAGTGTGGGCGGGCTCACCACGATGGTCTGCGGCGGGCCCAGCACGAACGTCACCCGGACCGTCTGCGGGCTATTGGCCGCCTCCGGGGACACGAGCGTGATCGACCCGTCGTAGGTCCCGGGCTGCGGGAGCCGCGATGCGTCCACCGAGACGCTCAGCTCGGCGGGCGTGCTGGTCGTCGCCGGCAGCACCGTTAGCCAGCCCCCGCCCAGACCGGCGGTGGCCACGGCCGTGCAGCGCACGCTGGTGCCCGACGTGGGCACCGCCAACTTCTGGGCCGCCGCCGCGGCCCCGCCCATCGCCTGAGTGAAGCTCAGCGACGCCGGCGTCACCGACAGGTTGACCCCGCTGGTCACGGTGACTGTCACTGGAATGACCTGCGTGTTGGCGTTCGTCGCCGTCACTGTGATCGAGCCGTTGTACACTCCGATCGGCAGGCTGGCCGCAGTCACGAAAACGGTGAGATTCGGATTCGCCGCCGTCGTGCCGTTGACAGGCGCCACCGCCATCCAGTTGCTGCCGCCCGACGTGGTGGCATAGGTGACGCTGTAGTTCAGGGGGTCGCCGGTCGAGGTCAAGGCCACTTCCCTGTACTGGGGCACCGCGGAGCCCACCACGAACTCGAAGGCCAGTGCGCCGGGAGTGACGTTCATCAACGGTGTGTTGCTCACGTTCAAGGTCACCGGCAAAGTCTGCATCGCGCCCCCGCCGGCCGGAGTGAACGTCACCGATCCCTGGTGGGCGCCCACCGCCAGGCCCGCCGGGTTCACCGAAGCGGTGATGGTAGCCGGCGTGACTCCGCTCGGGGCGCTGATGAACAGCCAGTTCGCCGCGCTGGCTGGGCTGACCTGGGTCATGAAATTCACCGGGATGCCGCTGCTCTTCACCTCGACGCTTTGAAAGCCCGGCGGCACTCTGCCGGTCTGGTAGTTGAAAACCATCGAGGGCGGGCTGAGGCTCAGGCCAGGGACGCTCGACACCGTCAAGACGACTGAGACTGTCTCCTGGGGGATGCCGGGGATGGTCGAGGCCACCACCACCGAGCCGTTGTACGTGCCCGGCGGCAGGGTCAGTGCCGCCGAGGTGATGCTCACCGCAATGGTTGTCGGCGTGATCCCCCCCGCCGGATACACCGACAGCCAATTGACTCCACTCGGCGTGGTGGTGGCGCTCAGCACCGCGAAGGGCAGCGCCGTCCCCGTGCTGCCTACCGCAAGATTCTGGCTGGCCGGCAGCGGACCTGCGGGCGGCATCGTGAAGCTCATCGGGTTGGGGCTGGCCGTCAGAAACGGGGTGGTGCTCACGATCAGCGTGACGGGAATGCTCAGCGGGCTGTTCGAGGCCTGGGGAGCTGTGACCGTGATCAAGCCGTTGTACGTCGCCGCCGGCAGCGCCGCCAGCACGGCCGGGTTGACGGCCACCGTCAGGTCTCTGGGTGTCGTTTCGGCGTTCGGGCTGACCACCAGCCAGTTGCCGCCCGTGGGCGTGCCCGGCACCGCCACGAAGTTGACCGGGACGCCCCCGCTGGCCAGCGCCACGGTCTTCTGCGCAGGCGCCGCCTGGCCGATCTGGTAGTAGAACGTCACCGCGCTGGGAGTGGCGCTCAACTG
>CAZIRH010000491.1:0-3464 GCA_964541065.1 uncultured Solibacteraceae bacterium | reverse complement strand
AGCCATCGCGGAGCTGGACGTGACGGCGGCGCTGGCGCAGGTGGCGGCGGAGAATCGCTACCGGCGGCCGCGGTTCTCCTCGGGCGGCGAGATGCGGATCGTCGCCGGGCGGCACCCGGTAGTCGAGAAACTGGGGCAGCGCGAGGCGCTGCGGTTCATCCCCAACGACCTGTACCTGGACCGGGAGACGGCCTTCATCGCCATCATCACCGGGCCGAACATGGGGGGAAAGTCCACCTACCTGCGGCAGGCGGCACTGATTTCGGTCCTGGCGCAGATGGGGTCGTTCGTGCCGGCGGAGGAGGCGCTGCTGCCGGTGGTGGACCGGGTGTTCACACGCATCGGGGCGTCGGACAACCTGGCGCGGGGCCGCTCGACGTTCATGGTCGAGATGACGGAGACCGCGGCCATCTTGAACACGGCCACCGAGCGCAGCCTGATCGTGCTGGACGAGATCGGGCGGGGCACGGCCACCTACGACGGGCTGGCGCTGGCCTGGGCGGTGATCGAGCAGATCCACGGGCGCATCCGGGCCAAGACGCTGTTCGCCACGCACTACCACGAGCTGACGGAGCTGGCCGAGCAGCTCGAGGGCGTGCGCAACCTGCACGTGTCGGTGAAGGAGTCGGGCGACGACATCATCTTCTTGAGGAGGGTGGAGCCGGGGAGCGCCGACCGCAGCTACGGGATCGAGGTGGCGCGACTGGCCGGGCTGCCGCCGCAGGTGATCGAGCGGGCGCGGGAGATCCTCGAGCTGCACGAGAAGACCGAACACCAGGTGACCGAGGAGCTATCGCCCGGGGCGCGTGCGCCGCGCGGCCCCCTCCAGATCCAGTTGTTCGAGCCGGTCAACTACCAGATTGCGGAGCGGGTGCGGAACCTGAAGATCGACGAGCTGCGGCCGATCGAGGCGTTGAAGCTGTTGAACGAATTGCAGGAGGAGCTGAAGCGGTCATGAGGGTGGCGGGGATCATGAGCGGCACGTCGCTGGACGGCATCGACGTGGCCGTCGTCGAGATCGGGCGCGAGCGCTTGAAGACGCTCGCCGGCCACACCACGCGATACCCGGAGGCGGTGCGGCAGGCACTGCTGGACGTGTCGAACGCGGTAGCGCACACCGGGCAAGTGGCGCGGCTGAATTTCCTGCTGGGGGAGCTCTACGCGGAGGCATTGAAGGTGACCTGCCGGCGGGCGGAGATTCCGCTGGCCTCGATCGGGCTGGTGGGCTGTCATGGGCAGACCATCTTCCATGAAGGCCAGCCGGTGAAGTTCCTGGGGCGGCGCGTGGCGAGCACCTTCCAGATCGGCGAGGCGGCGGTGCTTGCCGAGCGGACCGGCATTCCGGTGGTGAGCGATTTCCGCCCGCGCGACATCGCGTGCGGCGGGCGCGGGGCGCCGCTGGTGCCGCTAGTGGACTACTTGCTGTACCAGGACCGGCGGCTGGGGCGAGTGGCGCTCAATGTCGGCGGGATCGCCAACATCACGGCGATTCCCCCCGGGGCGCGGCCCGAACAGGTGATCGCCTTTGACACCGGACCGGGGAACATGGTCATTGACCAGTTGGTCAGCCGGCACACGCAGGGGAAGCAGAAGTACGACCGTGGCGGGAGGATCGCGCGGCGGGGGCGGCCCGCCTCCTCACTGCTGGATGAGCTGCTGCGCGACCCGTACTACCGGGCGAAGCCGCCGAAGACCGCGGGGCGGGAGCAGTACGGGCGCGAGTTCGTGGAGCGGCTGGTGGCGACCGGGCTGGCGTTCGAGGACCTGGTGGCGACGGCGACGGCGCTGACCGCGGCGACGGTCGCGGTGGGCATCGAGCGGTTCGTGCGGCCACGGACGAGAGTGGACGAGCTGATCGTCTCGGGCGGCGGCGCGCACAATCCCCAGATCATGGGGCACCTGGCTGGGTTTCTGCCGGGTGTGGCGGTCTCCACTTCCGCCGATTTCGGCATCGACATCGACGCCAAGGAGGCCATCGCCTTCGCGGTGCTGGCCTACCAGACCTGGCGGCGCCGGCCGGGGAATCTGCCGTCAGCGACCGGGGCGCGGCGAGGCGTGGTGCTGGGAAAAGTGGTGAGGTAGGGCCGGGGCTCCTCTCCCGTTTCGTGGATCTCTTGCAGGCTCCAGACGCGCAGGTCGCGGCGGCGGGCCACAGAGGGCTTCAGCGGCGGTGCCCTGCGTGGCCACGAGTTGGCGCTCAACTGCGCCTTGGCGAAGGCTTCGCCGGGTCTTGGCCCACCGGCACTCGGGAGGAACGCCTATTGATGCTCACTTTACGGCTTGAACGTGAAGCCAACCATCACGGTTACTTGGTTCGTGTTGGGGTGGGTCAGGCGGGTGAAGCGCACTTCGGGTGAGATGATGACGCGTCGGGTCTTGAAGTCGATGCCGGCGGCCGCCACGGGGCCCCGGCGATGGCTTACAGACTCAAAGTAACGCAGCACGTAGTTTGTGTCGGGCAGGTTGCATCCCGCCGCGGCTCCGAGGCAAGTGTACCCCACGAGCGAATTTGTGGACTCCCGGTTCAAGGCAAAACCCGCACTCAGGAAGGGACGCATGGGGCCATTGAGCAGGCCGTATTTCAGGAGCAGTGGGAAATCCCAGGCTTTCGTGTTCTGGCTAGAAAAAAAGACATTGGGAGTCGTTGAACCGAAGAAGACCGGTGAGGTCCCAGTTGCCCGGTTACTTCGGTAGAGGGCGTCCACTTCGAGCGAAAGCCGGAGAGGCAGATGGAACTCGACTGTGGGACCTCCGGTCCATCTGCCTTGGGTAAATGTTGAGAACGTAGGAAAGGACGAGTACCATGCCGGGTCATTCAGCGGGGAACCTGCTTTGACACCGACCGAGATGGGTTGGGCGTGTGCCGCCAATGCGGCCACCAGCAGGGAGCCAATTCTTGTCACGACGCGACTGTAGCACTTGTCGGGCCAAGTAGACAAGCGCAGAAAACGAAGGACTTGGCGATCATGCCATGTGAATTCCATTCACACTGGGACGAACTCGCCGGTGAAAGGCCAACGCTCCTTTCCGTTCCCATCAGCTCCCGCATGGTCGCCAACTCGGAAAGTGGCACGCTGTCTGCAAACGGCGATCTGGGAAAGAGTCGCTGAATGGGGTTCCGTGCTTCAGACTCCGGGGACAGCGCGGGGGCATGCCGGCGGGCCGGCACCCGGGAGCATGATGGCCGAACAGCAGGCCGGGCTTAAGCCCGGCGCGGGTTAAGAACCCGCCCCACGGAGGTGGATTTCCTGCAAGCTCCAGACGCGGAGGGCGGGGCGGCGGGCGGAGAGGGCTTCGGCGGCGGCGCGGGCGCCGCTCAGGGTGGTGATGCAGGGGATGCGGTAGGCCACCGCGGTGCGGCGGATCACCTTCTCGTCGTGGAAGGAGTAGGCGCCGGTGGCGGTGTAGATCACCAGTTGGAGCTGGGCCGCCTTCATCAGGTCCACGGCGTTAGGCCGGCCTTC
>CAZIRH010000490.1:0-3465 GCA_964541065.1 uncultured Solibacteraceae bacterium | reverse complement strand
ATCGGGTAGTCTACCCCGCCCTCTTCGTACCCGGTGTCATAGCGCCCTGGTCCGTACGACCGCGATACCTGGATGGTCAGCTCTTTCTCGTAATACAGGCGCCGGGGCAGATCGAGTCGGACCGCACCCACCGCCACGACACGCCCGCGATCTCGTGCCAGTCGTCCGGCGAGTTCGACCGGATCGCTGGATTGTGCATCGGCGCATATCACTACGACGTCGAAGCCTTCGCCGCTCGAGAACGCCAGGCCTGCGGCCTCAGCCTGGGCCCGTCCCGCCGCCTGTAGTCCAAGCGATCGTGCCAGCCTCACCCGGTCCAGGGCGAGATCGGTACCGAACACGTCACAACCAGCTGCCCGCGCCAGGCCGGCCGCCAACTGCCCGAGCAGTCCCAAGCCGATGATCGCCACCCGCTCACCGACCCGCGCCTCCCCCAGCCGGAGTCCGTGCAGGGCAATTGCGCCCAACGTGGCGAATGCCCCGGCTTCGAAATCTACGCTGTCCGGGAGCCGGGCCAGCAGATTCCTGGGGACCGCTGCATACTCGGCGTGGACTGCATAACTCCCACCAGCGCAGGCGACACGATCGCCCAGCCGGTACCCCGTCAGGCCGTCACCGACGGCGACAATGGTCCCGGCGGAGGCGTAGCCCAACGCCAGGGGCTGCGCCATTCGACCCCGGACGGCGCGCACTGTGGTCAGCACCCCCTCCCGCCGCGCTTTGTCCACGATCTGACGCACCAAGTCCGGCCGGGCGCGGGCCTTGCCCCATAGCCCCTTCTCGGCAAACGAGACCAGCATGCGCTCAGTCCCGGCCGAAACTAACGATGCTCGCGTCTGGACCAGCGCCATGCCCGGCCCAGCGGACGGGACAGGCACATCGACAACCAGTGTCTTTCCGGAGCGAAGGTCTTGGACGATTTGCTTCATAGGGAAGGCAGGAGCTCGTGGTCAGCCCCGCGCGGCCTGGAGGATTATAGCATCGCGGTCTGGCCGGCCCCGCCCGCCAGTCGGGCATACAGCAGCAGTGCCTGCTCCATACCCGACTGGTAGTCCGCGCGTTCCCTCACGATGCGGGCGTTGGCTGTGCCAGCTTGGTCGCGCAGCCCCGGGCTGCGCAGCGCCTGCACCACAGCGGCGGCCAGCTGGCCGACATCCCCCGGATCGATCAGCAGCCCGTTGCGCCCGTGGTCGATCCACTCTCGGATGGACTCCAGATCTCCGGCGACCGGAAACGCTCCGCAGGCCATTGCCTCCAGCAGTGAGTTGGGTGTCCCGTCATGCGTCGTCGGTGAGACGGTGACCTGGGCCTGCTGGAACATCGCCGCCATCTCCGTCTGGTCCAGCGGCGGCAGCAGCGTCACCGCAGATTCGATACCCAGCCGCGCCACCCAGCGGGCAGCCTCGGGCTCGCCCCGCATCCCGGGACACAGGAAGTGAGTCTCCGGTTCGTGCCGCAGGATCTCCGGCACGGCGCGGAAGAAAGTGTCATTGCGTACGTACAGACGGAACCCGCGCGGCTGGATCACCACAGCCCGGGTTGCCAGCCCGGCCAGTACCTCCGGCAAGATGGACTCCGTCGGGAGCGAGGGCCGCCGGTCTCGGCGGAACAGATCGGTCCGCACCCCACCGTTGGTAGGGATGATCAGCGATGGACCGGAAGCCCCGAAACCCCAGGCTTCGGCCAGGCGCAGGTCGCGGCGGCAGTCAACGTGCAATCCACTCGCCCGCTGCATGCAGCGGCGCGTCCAACGCCGCATTCCCGGGGAGGCTCCTGCATGAAGGGTGAAATCGTTGCCCCACACCGATACCAGAACAGGTGTCTGTGCCGGCAGATGCCAGGCCAGCATCCCCTCGAACGGGATGCGCATGGCGTGGACAAGCTCAGGGCGTACTTGCCTGGCCGCGAGTTCGAACTGGCGTGCGGCCCGGCCCACTGTCCACGGGCCGAGCCAGTGACGGATCCATCCGCGCAAGCCGATAGCCCTGGCCCCGCCGGGGGCCTCGCCGGCCAGCGTCCCGTTGGGCCCGACGTCGCTGAAGGCGACCGGCAGATATCGGAACCCGGCGACGCCCGGTAAGGGGTCGCAGGTGAAGGTCGACATCAGGTGCACCTCGTGGCCCGCCTGCAGGACGTAGGTGATCCAGCTCCGGGCGATCGGGCTCCTGCCGTCGGCCACGTACAGCAGGCGCATCTCAGCCCATCCCCGTCACGGCCCGCAGCGCTTGGACGAAGGTGTCGGCCATGGCGTCGATGTTGAATCGCTCCTTCGCCAGCCGGAAGGACTCGGCGCCCATTCGCTGCAGCCGCGCCTGGTCGGAGAGCGCCTGGCGCAGCAACCCGGCCAAGGCGGCTTCGGTCTCACTCTCGAGAATCCAGCCATTGGCGGGAGTCACAAGATCGGCCTGCGTGCCATCCCCACGCCCGGCGACAAGCGGCAGACCGTAGCTCATCGCCTCTTGCAGGGCCAGCCCACCGGTGCCGGGGAGGACGAACACGTCAGCCTGGCGGTAGCTCTGACGTAGAGCCTCGCCGGTCTGCGCGCCATGGAACGCCGCGTGCGGACACTTCGCGCGCGCCAGCAGCTCGAGCGCTCCCCTCTCCGGTCCATCACCCACGATCACTAATCGCGGTTGCGGACTCAGCGCGCCACAGGCGCCAAGCAGCAGATCGACCCGCTTCTGGGGAACGAGGCGCCCCACATACAACACACACGCGCCGTCACCGTTCAGTCGGGCCCGCGGCGGAAGCGACTGCGGCACCGGGGCCACGGCATTGTGGGCAACGAAGATCTTGTCCAGCGGAAAGCCGAGGATGGCATACTGCTCGGCCCCCGCCCGGCTGTAAGCGATAAGGCCATCGAAACGGCGCAGGAAGCGTTTGAGGACGCCGCCGCGCCAACCGAGCGCGGACGACCCCGGCGCACCCAGCCCCCAACCAATTACCCGTCGCCCCCGGCGGTGCATCCAACGGATGGCCGGCGGGGTCGAGAGATAGCGCGGATTGGCTTCCATCACCAGCACATCGGGGCGCCATGCCTCAAGCCAATCCAGCATGCCGGCCTGGTAGCACAGGTATGCCCCGCCGTGCAGCAGGTGGTAGTTGCGGCCGCGTACCGACCGAGCGACTTCCAGATCCCCGCTTTGAAGGATGACCTCTTCCGGCCTTGGCTGGCCGGCGAACACGCTTAGCCCACTCTGGCAGGCCTGAGCCAACCGGTCAAAGAACGGGTGGCGGTAAGCAGGTAGAACGCGCTGCTGGATTCCCACCTTCCCCGCATACGTCAACATCGTGCGGCCCGCCAGAGTGACTGGCTGAGGGGTGATGAAGCGCCCTCCGCAGTGGATATAGACTCCTCTGAGGTGGTTGGGGCGATTCCCCCGCCACAACTCAGGCGGAAACCTCTATGGGAAGATGACTTCTTCATCCAGCTCTCAGGCTGCCCAGCCCAGGGCAGCCAGGTAA
>CAZIRH010000489.1:0-3473 GCA_964541065.1 uncultured Solibacteraceae bacterium | reverse complement strand
TTGAGCGAGCTCGAGGCGCTGCTCGAAGGCGCCGGCCTGCGCGCGGAGCGCGTCTACCAGTTGAACAAGATCGGCGCGCTGGCCTGGGCCCTCCACGGCGGCCTGCTCCGCCGGAGATCGATCAACAAGCTGTCACTGAAGATCTTCGACAAGACCGTCTGGCTGTGGCGCCGCCTCGACCCCCTGCCGCCTTGGCCCGGGCTGTCGCTGGTGGTGGTGGCGCGCCGGCGCCGAGTACGAGTGGCGAGTAGCGAGCTACACTGGGAAGATCCATGGCCTACCCATTCAAGCAGTCCATTTGCAGCGAGGTCTTCGAGAAGTGGCCCTTGGCCGACGCCTGCCGGGCCGTGCGCAAGGCCGGCTACGCCGGCTACGAGATCGCCCCGTTCACCCTGGCGGAGGATCCGGCCGCCATCTCCGCGAACCAGCGGCGTGAGTACCGCTCGGTGATGCAGGGCGAGGGGCTGGCCTTCGTGGGCCTGCACTGGCTGATGGTCTCTCCCAAGGGCCTGCACGTGACCACGCCGGACAGGGCCCTGCGCGAGAAGAGCTGGGAGCACGTGCGCCGGCTGGTGGACCTGTGCGCCGACCTGGGCCCCGGCGGGGTGATGGTGTTCGGCTCGCCCCACCAGCGGGCCAGCTCGGGGGGCCTGAGCCGCGCCGAAGCGACCAAGCACTACGTGGACGGCTTGGCCGGCGTGGCCCCGCACGCCCTGGCACGCGGGGTCACCATCCTGGTCGAGGCTCTCCCCGTCCAGCAGTGCGACGTGGTCACGTCGCTCGAAGAGGCCGCGGGCATCGTGCGCCAGCTCGATACCCCCTCCGTCCGCACCATGTTCGACTGCCACAACGCCATCAACGAAAGCGAGCCGCACGCCGCGCTGGTGGACCGCTACTTCGACCTGATCCGCCACATCCACCTCAATGAGCTGGACGGGCGACATCCCGGGGCCGGCGATTATGACTTCCTGCCGCTCGTCGAGGTGCTGGCCCGGCGCGGCTTCACCGGCTGGCTGTCGGCGGAAGTCTTCGACTTCAGCCCCGGCGCCGAGAAGATCGCCCAGGACTCCCTGCGCTACATGGAGTCGGTGATTGCCAGGCTGGGGCCATGAGCCGCTGCGTGGTGACAGGCGGGGCCGGCTTCATCGGCTCCGCGCTGGTGCGAGGTTTGCTCGCCGAAGGCGCCCGCCCGGTGAGCGTCATCG
The DNA here is from genome assembly GCA_964541065.1 of uncultured Solibacteraceae bacterium. GTDB lineage: Bacteria > Acidobacteriota > Terriglobia > Bryobacterales > Bryobacteraceae > VFZS01. Next base: position 2,268 of record CAZIRH010000489.1, on the reverse strand, counting down.
ACAACCTGTTCACCGGGCGCGAGGAGAACCTGGCGGAAGTCCGCTCCCAGGTGGAGCTGCACTGTGTGGACATCCGTGACTACGAGGCCGTCGCCCCCCTGGTGCGTCGAGCGGACGTGGTCTTCCACCTGGCGGCCATTCCCTCCGTCCCGCGCTCCATCAGCGAGCCGGCGCCCTCCCACGAAGTCAACATCGACGGCACGTTCCAGCTTCTGCGGGCCTGCGCGGAGGGCGGAGTGGGACGCCTGCTGTACGCCGCTTCATCCTCCGTCTATGGCGACACCGAGGTGCTGCCCAAGGTGGAGACCATGATGCCGCGGCCGCTCTCCCCCTATGCTGTGCAGAAACTCACGGGCGAGTACTACGCCGCCGTGTTCCACTCCTGCCTCGGCCTGGACACCGTGTCCCTGCGCTTCTTCAACGTCTACGGGCCCCGGCAGGACCCTTCCAGCCCCTACTCGGGCGTGATCTCGGTCTTCATGAAAGCGCTGCTCACGCTTCGGCCGCCCACCATCTTCGGCGACGGTGAGCAGTCGCGGGACTTCACCTATGTCGAGGACGTGGTCGATCTGTGTCTGAAGGCGGCCCGCGCTCCTGGGGTGGCCGGGAGGCTGTACAACGGCGGCGCCGGCGGCCGCTACACGCTGAATCAGGTGTGGGCGGTGCTCCAGCGGATCGAGGGAGTTTCGCTGCCGGCGGTGTACGGCCCACCCCGGCCCGCCGATGTGCGCCACTCCCAGGCCGACGTCACCGCCGCCCGCCGGGACTTGGGCTACGCGCCGCGCTTCACTTTGGAAGAGGGCCTGCGGCGCACCCTGGAGTGGTACCGCGACCGCGGCTGACCGCAAGGAGGAGGCTATGCGCGAATCGGCATGCATTGCCCTGCTATGGGTGTCCCTGGCCTTCGCTCAGAATCCGCTCGCCGGGCTGCTTAGCACCGACAGCCTCAAGCGCGCCGAGGCCAGCGGCGTCCAGATGAGCCCGGGCGAGCGCCCGGATACGGTAGTCTTGCGGTTTTCGGCCAGCGACACGCCGGGCAGCCTCACCATCCCGGTGCCGGAGGCGGCGCGCGACTGGACGCCGTATCGCACTTTCACCTTCGAGTTCACCGCCAGCTCGACGATCCGTTGGGAGTTGGAGATCCGGAACCGGGCGGGCCAGCGGTTTGCCTATCGGGTCCAGCCCTACCAGGATGTGCCGGTGACAGCGGCCATGGCGCAGACGTGGCTGACCCGCGATTACATGAACAACCGGCAGTTCCGGGCGCACTGGCTGTCGAACTGGGGCAACCACATCGACCTGACGCAGGTCGCCTCCTTGGCCGTGCGCATGACGCCGAACCGCGAGGTGACCTTGCGGCTGGGGCCTTTCGCGCTCACCACCGAGGAGGTCATCGACGAGGTGCACTTGAAGGCGCCCGTGGTGGATACCTTTGGTCAATGGATCCCGCTGGACTGGCCCGGCAAGGTCAACTCGCTCGAGGAGCTGCGTCGCGCCTGGCAGCTCGAGGACGCCGCGCTCGCCCAGCCCGACGATTTCGGCGTCTCCCGCTATGGCGGCTGGCTGGCGCGCCAGGAGCGGGCCACCGGGTATTTCCACACGGCGCAGGTCGACGGACGCTGGTGGCTGGTGGACCCCGACGGCCACCTGTTCTTTTCGACGGGGCCGGACTGCGTCCGCTACCGTGACCCCACCCGGGTGAAGGGCCGCGAAATGCTCTTCGCCAAGCTCCCTCCGGGGGCTGGCGAGACCGCCGATTTCTATCAAGCCACCGTGCGGCTGCGGCACGGTGAGAGCCAGTTCGTAGACCGCTGGAAGGCGCACCAGACCCGGCGCCTGAAGGCCTGGGGCTTCAACACCGTGGCTAACTGGTCGGCCCCGGAGATGTCCCAGGAACCGGGGCTGCCGTTCGTCACCAACGTCTCGATCGGCCGCTCGCAGAAGCGTTGGCAGAATTTCCCCGACGTCTACTCGGAGGAGTTCGTGAGCTCCGCTGCCGAGATGGCGCGCGAGCAGTGCGGACGCTTTAGCAAGGAACCCTGGCTGATCGGCTACTTCATCGGCAACGAGCCGCGCTGGCCCCAGCGCAATCTCATCCCGGCGATCCTCCAGGACCCGGAGCCCTCGGCCACCCAGGAATTCGTGCGCGCCTTTCTGAAAGAGCAGGGCGACAGCCCGGCCTCCCGCGACGCCCTGCTGGAGACCGTCTCCCGGCGTTACTTCCGCACGTTCTCGGAGGCCATCCGCAAGGCGGATCCCCAGCACCTG
>CAZIRH010000488.1:0-3499 GCA_964541065.1 uncultured Solibacteraceae bacterium | reverse complement strand
AGGCCCGGCTGGAGGGCGCCAAGCACAACCTGGAGCGCGTCTTCGACATCCTCGAGGAGGTGGGCCGCCAGGCCAACTCGCTCAAGCGCCAGGCCGCCAAGGCCCGGCGCTTCGAGGAGCTGAAGAAGGAACTGGACGCCCAGTTGAGGCGGGTGCTCGCCGGCCGGTTCCAGATGCTGGAGCGGGAGACCGCCAAGATCGCGCTGGATCTGAATCTGGCCTCCGCGCGCTGCCAATCTCTTTCCGTCGAGACGGCCGGCCAGGAGCAGAAATACGGGCGTTGCCAGGCGGAGGGCTACCAGACGGAGACGCGGGTGACCGAGGCCCGCGAGAGGCTGGCCGCCTTGAACCTGGAGCTGGAACGGGCGCGGGGCCGGTTCGAATACCAGAGCCAGCAGATTGGAGCGCTGCGGGAGCGTGCCACGCAAGGCGAGGCGGAGCTGGCCGAACTGGGAACTCGCGCGGCGGCGCTCGCGCAGGAGCTCTCGGGGCAGCGCCGGGACCGGGCTGAGCTGGACACCCGCACGGAGACCGCCCGTGAGCGGCTGGAGGCCCACGGCCGCCGCCGCGAGGAGTTGCGGGGCGAAGTGGCGCGCAAGGAGCAGGCGCTCGAGAGTTCGCGCCAGATCTTGCTCCGCCTGCTGGGCGAGGCGGCGGAACTCTCCAACCAGGTGGTCCAGCTCGACCAGTATCTGGCCGCCATGGACCGCGACTGGACGAGGGCGCAGAAAGACGAGCGGGCGGCTGAGACGGAGATCGAGTGGCTGGATGCCTCGCGGGAGGAGCTGGCGGCCAGGCTGGCGGCACGGCAGCTCGAGCTCGAATCGACCTCCGAGCGGCGCGCCCGGTTCGAGCAGGATCTTCTGACGGGCCGCGCCGAGCTGGCCCAGGCCCGGCGCCGGCTCGACGCGATGCGCGCCGAGTACTCCGAGATGAAAGCGCGCCGCGATTCGCTCGAGGAGATCCTCTCGCACCGCGCCTACACCACCGAATCGGTCAAGCGCGTGTTCACGGCCATCGAGCAGGGGCAGGCGCCGGGCTTGCGGCCGGCCGGAGTGCTGGCCGATTTCGTCGAGGTCGAGAGGGCCTGGGAAAAGGCGGCCGAGGAGTTCCTCCACGACGAGCTGGAGTACATCGTAGTCGAGAGCTGGGAGCAGGCCGAGGCGGGCATCCACCTGGTGCGGGCGGCGACGAACGGGCGCGCCACGTTTCTGGTGCATCCCGTGCCGGGCTCGAGGGACGGGCGCTTTCCGCTTCCGGAGCCGGACCAGGCGCCGGGGCTCGTTGGCCGGTTGGGGGACGTGCTGCGGCTTACCAACAGCCTGGCGGAATCCGCCCAGGAGTGCCTGCCGCGGCTGGCGCGCTGCTTTCTGGCCGGCGACGGCGCCGCGGCGCAGCGCCTGGCCGGGGAGTATCCGCACCTGTATTTCCTGCTCGAGGACGGCGTCTGCTACCACGGCCGCACGGTGAGCGGTGGCAAGAAATCGTCAGGCGGCCCGCTGGCGCTGAAGCGCGAGCTGCGCGAGGTCACCTCACTGGTGCAGGCGCGGCAGAGGCAACTGGCGGAGACCTCCGCCGAGATCGAGGGGCTGGAGGGCGAGATCGAAGCACTGGAAGCCGAGGTGGAGCGCTTGCGCGGCTCCCAGCAAGAGCAGGAGAAGGAGAAGCTGGCCCTGGACCACGAGATGCGCAAGCTGGCCGAGGACCTGGCGCGGGCCAACGCGCGGCTGTCGGTGGCGCGCCTCGAGCTGGAGCGCCTGGGACGCGAGCGGCAGAGCGCTCTGGCGCAGCGCGACCAGAAGCGGCAGGCGGGCGAGGCGCTCGAGCGCATGCGCCTCGAGCACGAGCAAGCCTCGGCGGCGGCGCGCACGGACCTGGAGGAACTCCGCGCGGAGGCGGCGCGGGTGGGCGAAGAGCACGCCGCGCTGCGGGCGGAGGTCGCCGGGCTGGAAGAGCGGCGGCGCGCCGTGGAAACGGTCATCGCGCGGCTGGAAGCGCAGTCCGCGGAGCTGGCCGCGCGGGGCCAGGAGATCGCGGGCGAGGTCGAGCGGCTGGGCGCCGAGCAAGCGCGCCTGGCCACCAACAATCAGGCGCTGGCGGGCCAGATCGCCGGGCTCGCCGGGGACATCGCGGAGGCCCAGCGCGCGGTGGACCGCCTGGCGGAACAGGAGGCCGGCCTCCGCGCGGAGCTGGCGGCGCTCGAGGAGGCGCTGCGGCAGTCGCGGGCCTGCTTGCAGGAGGCCCAGGAGCGGCGGGGGCAGATCCAGGTCGAGCTGGTCGAGCGTCAGGCGGAACTGAAGTTCCTCGACGAAACCAGCCGCAAGGAGCTCGGCGCGCCAGTCGCGGAGTTGCTCGCCGAGGCCGAGGAGGTGCCGCTCGACGAGGAGGCCCTGTCGCAGGCCGATCAGCGCTGCCAGGAAGTCCGCGCCCGCATCGAGGCGCTGGGGCCGGTCAACCCGCAGGCCCTCGAGGAGTACCACCAGACCCAGCAGCGCTACGATTTTCTGAACACCCAGCGGCAGGACCTGCTGGACTCCATACGCGACACCGAGAAGGCCATCCAGGAAATCGACGTGGAATCGCGCAAGCGGTTCAGCGAGGCGTTCGCGGCCATCAACGCCCACTTCCGCGAACTGTTTGCGACGCTGTTCGGCGGCGGCACTGGGGAGATGCGGCTGACCGACGAGGAGAACGCGGCCGAGGCCGGCATCGAGATGGTGGCCTCCCCGCCGGGTAAGCGACTTCAGAACGTACTGCTGCTGTCGGGCGGCGAAAAGGCGCTGACCGCGCTGGCGCTGCTGATGGCCATTTTCAAGTTCCAGCCCAGCCCCTTCTGCATCCTCGACGAGGTGGACGCGCCGCTGGACGAGCCCAACATCCAGCGCTTCCTGCGGCTGCTCGAGGAGATGTCCCCGCAGACGCAGTTCATCCTCATCACCCATGCCCGGCGCACCATGGAAGCGGCGCAGACCCTGTACGGCGTGACCATGCAGGAGCCGGGGGTCTCGAAGCTGGTCTCGGTGCGGCTGGCCGAGGCGCCGCCGGCCGTGCCGGTCGAGGCCGCGGTGCCGGCGCTGGCGCGGGCGTAAGCGGGTTCGCGCAAAGAACGCAAAGTTCCACGCCAAGCACGCAAAGGATTACTGACTCCACTTTGCGGACTTTGCGATCCTTGGCGTCTTGGCGCGAACTCTTTACTTGCCCGCCGGCTTGGCGAAGCGCGCGTCTTCGAGGGCGACGTTGTTCTTGACCTCGGCGAGCTTGATGACCACTTCCTGCGCGGCGGTGATCTGCTTGATCAAGAAGGGGCCCTTGACCCCGTCCACCTCGCGGTAGTCAGACAATTCGACGCGCATATCGAGCGTCCCCTGCGACGTCACGCGCTTCATGGCCTGAGCCACCACCAGGAACGTCTCGGCGTCGTAGTAGCGCGTGATGGGACTGCCGGAAGCGGGAGCCATTTCCACCTTTGACCAAGAAAGGGGCCTCTAAATCCCCTTGA
>CAZIRH010000487.1:0-3500 GCA_964541065.1 uncultured Solibacteraceae bacterium | reverse complement strand
CGCCGTGCCCACGATCACCTTGCGCGCACCCTGCTCGAGGAGGGCGAGGGCCCGCTCCACGGTGCGCACGCCGCCGCCCACGCGGGTCGCGGCGCGGGCGGCGAGGAACTGGACGATCGAATCGTTCGAGCCGCGCCCCAGGGCCGCGTCCAGGTCGATCACCTGGATCTCGGGGAAGGCGGCGAAGCGGCGGAGCATCTCGGCGGGGCTGTCGGCTTCCAAGGCCTTGTCGCGCCCCTGGACAAGCTGCACCACTTTACCGTCCATCAGGTCGATGCAGGGAATGATCAAGCCGTTCTCCGCACCGGGACGCCGTGCTGCGCCAGGTAGTCCTTCAGGTCGCCGACCGTGTAGGTGCCGTAGTGGAAGATGGAGGCCGCCAGCGCGGCGTCGGCTTCGCCCGCGGTGAGCACTTCGAGGAAGTGCTCGGGCTTGCCGGCCCCGCCGGAGGCGATCACCGGGATGTGCGTGGCGCGGGAGACGGCGCGGGTCAGCTCGCAGTCGAAGCCGGTCAGCACGCCGTCGGTGTCCATCGAGGTCAGCAGGATTTCGCCCGCGCCCAGGGCTTCGCCCCGCACGGCCCACTCGAGGGCGTCCAGCCGCGCGTCATCCCGGCCGCCCCGCACATAGACGGTCCACTTCCCCTCGGCCACCCGCTTGGCGTCAACGGCCAGCACCACGGCCTGCGAGCCGAACTCGTTGCTCAACTCGGTGAGCAGCTCCGGCCGCGCCACCGCGGCGGTGTTGACGGAGACTTTGTCGGCGCCGGCCAGCAGGACGGCGCGCGCGTCCTCGACCGAGCGGATGCCGCCGCCCACGGTGAGCGGGATGAACACCTGGCGGGCGGTGCGCGCCACCACCTCCACCATGGTGTCGCGGTGGTCGCTCGAGGCGGTGATGTCCAGAAAGACCAGTTCGTCGGCGCCTTGCTCGTTGTAGCGCTCGGCCAACTCGACCGGATCGCCGGCGTCGCGCAGGTTCACGAAGTGGACGCCCTTGACCACGCGGCCCGCGGTGACGTCCAGGCAGGGGATGATGCGTTTGACCAGCATAGCTACAGCTCCACGAAGTTCTGCATGATGCGGAGGCCCAGCCCTCCGGACTTCTCCGGATGAAACTGCACACCGAAGACCTTGGCGCACTGGAAGACGGCGGTGAACGGCCCCGCGTAAGCGCAGACGGCGGCCGTATACGGGGTGAGCGGCACATAGTAGCTGTGCGCGAAGTAGACGTAGGGATGCGGGCCGAGGCCGGCCAGCAGCGGGGAATCCTGGCGCGGCGCGAGGTCGTTCCAGCCCATGTGCGGCACACGCGCCCCGGCGGGAAAGCGCTTCACGGTGCCCTCGAACAGGCCCAGACCGTCCGTCTCCGGCGCTTCCTCGCTGCCCTCGAACAGCGCATGCAGGCCCAGGCAGATGCCCAGGAACGGAACCCCCGCCTGGAGCCGGTCCGCAAGCGGCCCCAGCAGGCCGCGCGAGCCGAGCTCGCGCATCATGTGCCCGAAATGGCCCACGCCCGGCAGAACGATCTTCTCGGCATCCAGCAGCCCCTCCGGCGACCACACCACGCTGAAGGCGCCCACGCCGACCGCGTGCAGCGTGTTGGTGACCGAACGGAGGTTGCCGGCGCCGTAGTCGATGACCGCGATCATAGCAGCCCTTTGGTCGAGGGCAACTGGCCGCGCAGGGCCCGGTCGCGGGAGCAGGCGTAGCGTAGCGCCCGCGCGAAGCACTTGAAGATGGCCTCGATCTGATGGTGGCTCGAACGGCCGTAGAGCACTTTCACGTGCAGGTTCGCCCCGGCGTGACTGACAAACCCCTGGAAGAAGTCCTCGACCAGTTCCGCGTCCAGGTCGCCGAGGCGCCGGGCCCTGACGCGGTCCTGGTAAACGAGGTAGGGGCGGTTGGCCAGATCGACAGCCACCACCGCCAAGGTTTCGTCCATGGGCATCACGAAGTAGCCCGCGCGGTTGATGCCGCGCCGGTCGCCCAACGCCTGGGCGAACAACTGGCCCAGGACCAGTCCCACGTCCTCGACGGTGTGGTGCTGGTCCACTTCGAGATCGCCGCGGGCTTCCAGTTCCAGGTCGAATCCGCCGTGGCGGGCGAACATTTCGAGCATGTGATCGAGGAAGCGAATGCCGGTCGAGATGCGGTAGCGGCCGCGCCCTTCGATGCGCAGCTTACCCGTAATGCGGGTCTCGCGCGTGGTGCGGGTGATGACGGCCCTCCTCATGTGAGCACCGCCTCCAGTTGGTTGATGTCTTCGAACACCGCTGTGGCGCCCTCCGCGAGGAGCCGGGCGGCGAGTTCGTCGGCGCAGGGATTGGCGCGCGCGGCCACGCCGATGAAGGGAACGCCCGCGGCCCGCGCGCACCGCGCGTCGTCCACCGCGTCGCCCACGTACCAGAGCCTGGCGCCGGGCACGGCTTCCGCGATGCGCAGCAGGCCATCCGGCGCAGGCTTCGAGTGCGTGACGTCGTCGGTGGTGACGATGGGATCGAAGCGCAGTCCCGCCGCGAAGCGCGCCAGAGTGAAGCCCACCTCCTGACGGATGCGCCCGGTGAAGATGGCGAGCTGGGAGCACCCGCTCAGCCGCTCCAGCAGCCCGGGCTGGGCGATCCACCGCTCCCGGCGGATCAGGCCTTCGGAGCCGTCCTCGCCAAAGAAGACCTTCTGGAAGTACGCCACCACCTCCCCGTACCCGACCTCGACGCCGAGGCTGCCGATGAGGTGATGCGAAACCTGCCAGTCGTTGTTCCAGCCGCCCTGGTTCTTGAGGTCCTGTATGGCCGCGCGGCTGATCTCGCGCCCGGTGAAGTTGTGCACGGTCTGCTGGATGGCCTCGCGGTAGGAGTCACTGACGTCCACCAGCACGCCATCCATATCGAAGACGATGACTTGGCCGGGCATCACCACAGCTCCTCGAGCAGGGCCGCCAGGCGCCGGATCTGCGCGCACGTGCCGACGGTGATGCGCACCGAGCCCGCGAGCTCGTAGCTGCGGTCGCGCACCAGCACGCCGGCCTCGCGCAGGCGGTCGCGGATCTCGATGGCCCGCGCGCCGAACCGGGCCAGCACGAAGTTGGCCTGGCTGGGGTAGTAGGGGACCTTCAAGCGGTCAAGCTCCCGGCACAGCAGCGCGCGCGCTTCGAGCGCTTCGGCCACGTACCGGGCAACGTACTCGCGATCGCGGATCGCGGCGCGCGCGGCCAGGCCGGCCAGCGAGTTGACGCTGTAGGGCGACTGCGCCTTGTGCAGGTAGCCGATGTTGGCCGCTTGCGAAAACAGGCAACCCAGGCGCATGCCGGCCATGCCGTACACCTTCGAGAACGTGCGGCTCACGAACAGGTTCGGGCAGCGCCCGAGCAGCGGCAGCACCGTGACGCCGCTGAACTCGTAGTAGGCTTCGTCGATCATCACCGCCGCGCCGGAGGCCTTCTCGACCACCCTGGTGATGCCCTCCAGGTTTACGCCCGTGCCCGTGGGATTGTTGGGGTTG
>CAZIRH010000486.1:0-3521 GCA_964541065.1 uncultured Solibacteraceae bacterium | reverse complement strand
AACCCCCGCCGGTGCGCCGCCGGCGAGCCGCTGCTCAACGTGGTGGACAAGCAGAAGGGGTACTGAGCTGCACCGGCCGCCTCAGGCGCCGACGATCTTCAGCGCGACGGCGTGATCGCAGGGCTTCTGCGGCGGCATTTCCACCTTCAGGCCCGTCGCGTCCTGCGTCCAGCGCAGTTTCCCGCGGAAGCCGAGCAGTTGCAGGTTGCGGATCTTTCCCACGCCCAACGGGCTGTTGGCGGCCAGCGGCTTGATGAGCGCCTGTTTCTCCGGCCAACCCATCGAGAAGGCGTACAGAGTGCTGCCCTTGGTGGTGAAGCGGAAATCCTCGGCCGTGAGCAGTCTCCGGGTCCGTTCATTGAAGCCGCCGCCGCCCTTGGCCGACTCGCCGGTGCCGGGTCCTTCGCCGAAGACCTTCCAGGGCCGCGTGCCGTAGATGGCCTCGCTGTTGACGGCCATCCAGCGGGTGATCTCGTCCAGGATCTTGAGTTCCTCGGCGTCCAGCCGGCCGCTGGAGGGCAGCGGGAAGTTGAGCAACAGGTTGCCGTTGCGGCTGACGATATCGACGAGCATGTCGATGACCAGCTTGGGCGACTTGTACTTGGCCTCCTGGTCGTAGTGCCAGTGGCCGACGCAGGTGTCGGTCTGCCACGGGTCGGGCCAGATCTTGTCCACGATGCCGCGCTCGATGTCCAGCACGCAGGTGCCCGTCTCGCAATCCTTGCGGCCCTTGTTGGTGTACACCGCCTCGACCCTGCCGCCGTGCCGCCTGGCGCTGCGGTTGTAGAGGTGGGCGATGAAAGCCAGCCCCCACTCCTCGAAGAAGATCGGGCCGTCGGTGTACAGCAGGTCCGGCTCGTACTGGTCGATGAGGTCCTTGATGCGCAGGAAGTAGTGCTGCTTCCAGGCGAGCGGCACGCCCTTGGGCTCCCAGGCGCTCTTGGGGGCCGCGTGCGTCTCGTGGTAGAGGCTGGCGTAGGCCGGGTCGGCGCCGTCATAGGCCACCCCCTGGTGGGGGCCTTCCTTGTCGCTGCCGTGGCTGGTCTGGAACCAGTGGTAGCTGACCGCCAGGTGCTCGCTGACCCCGAACCGCAGGCCGTGCTTCAGCGCCGCCTTGCGGAACAGGCCCACGATGTCTTTCCGCGGGCCCATGTTGACGGCGTTCCACTTCTGGTGGCGCGAGTTCCACAAATCGAAGTTGTCGTGGTGGACGCCCATGCTGACGAAGTACTTGGCCCCGGCCTTCTGGTAGAGGCCCATCAGGTAGTCCGGGTCGAAGGCCTCGGCCTTCCAGGTGGGGATGACGTCTTTGAAGCCGGATTTCGACGGGTGGCCGTACTTCTGAAGGTGATACTTGTACTGGCGGTGCCCTTCGATGTACATGTTCCGGGCGTACCAGTCGCCGTACTCGGGGGCCGACTGCGGGCCCCAGTGGGCCCATATGCCGAACTTGGCGTCCCGGAACCACGCGGGGACGCGGTATGTTTTGAGGGATTCGCGAGCCCCGGTGAACGGGCCCGGCTGGATCTCAGGGACAGGTTCTCCGGCACTGGCCCGCGCCAGTCTCAGCGCGGGCGCGAGGCCGGCCATCATCGCAATCGCACTTCGTCTCGTAGTGGGCATGGTTCTCCTTGACGCAGATCGGGGATAGGTTGCGCAATCCCCATTTTCGCACGGCTGCGGCCTTGCCCTCCCCAGCTCTGTGCGGGTTCCAACAGGCCTGGAGGCCTATTCTACCTGGGCGCCCCCCAACAGGCCTGGAGGCCTATTCTACCTGGGTGCCCGCCCAACAGGCCTGGAGGCCTATTCTACCGGGACACCCTGCAAACTGGGGGAGGGCAAGGGCTGCGGCGGCTTGACAGGGGTGGAATCCCAGGCGCACCATCGAAGACAAATGCGCACCCGCTGGAAGGCTGTCCTCCCGATGCTCCCGCTGACCGCGGCGCTCGCCGCGGAACGGCCGTGGCAGGAGATCACCATGGCTGCCGTGGCCGAAGTGGCGGCCAGCTTCCGTACGCCTCCGCCCGAAGCCGGGATGGTGTTGTGGTGGGGCTGGGATGGTCCCATGACCGAAGAGGTCATCATGCGGGATCTGGACACGATCCAGGCGCGCGGCTTCACCAGCGTCATGATCGAGGCGGGCTACGGGATGAGCGCCCCGTACCTCTCGCCCGGCTGGTTTGAGCTGGTGCGGCTGGCGGTCGAGCATGCGCGCCGCCGCGGGATGCGCGTCTGGATCGAAGACGAAGGCAAGTACCCGAGCGGGTTCGCCGGCGGGAAATTCACTGCCGAGCGTCCGGACCTGCGGATGAAGGCCCTGGTGGTCGCCGAAAAAGTCCCCGTGGCCCCCGGCGAGAGGCTGGCGCGCACGCTGCGGCCGGAGACGGTGGGCGCCATCGCGGTGAACCTCGGCGACAACGCCAGCCGGACGCTGGAGGTCCGTTCCGGCGAGCTGCGCTGGACGGGGCCCGAGGGCCAGTGGGAAGTGCGGCTGATCGAGCACCAGTTCCGCACTTCGCCCACGCGCGCGGTCAGCAACCTGACGCGCGGCAAGGACACCACCAACTCCCTGTGCGACTATTTGAATCCCGCGGCCACGCGGCAGTTCCTGGCCTGGACGCACGAACAGTACAAGCAGCACCTGGGCCACGAGTTCGGGCGCACGCTGCTGGGCTTCATGGGGGATGAGCCGGACTACTCGATGGCAGGCATCCCCTGGACGCCGGGCCTGTGGGCCGAGTTCGAGCGGCGCAAGGGATACGACGTGCGGCCCTATGTGGCCGCGTTTTTCGCTCCCCGCCTGGGCGAGGAGGCGCGGCGGGCCAAGGCGGACTACTGGGACGTCTGGTCGGATCTGTTCGGTGAGAACTTCTTCCGGGTGCAGGCCGAATGGTGCGCGCGGAACGGTTTGCAGTACCAGGTCCACCTGAACCACGAGGACCAGATGATGGCCCTGGTCCGCTCCGAAGGCGACTTCTTCAAGGCCATGCGGCATGTGCAGGTGCCGGGAATCGACACCATCTGGAACCAGATCTGGCCGGGCAGCGTGGCCGACTTTCCCAAACTGGCTTCCTCGGCGGCGCACCTGTTCGGGAGGCCGCGCGCGTTCAGCGAGAGTTTCGCGGCCTACAAGATCCGCCCGAACGTCGAGCAGGCCAAGTGGGTCATTGACCACCAGCTCGCCCGCGGCATCAACCTGATTCAGGTGATGTTTCTGCCGGCCAGCGCCCGCGGGCCGCGTCCTGCCTTCGGCCTGCTGGGGTCGGACGAATTTCCAGCCATGGCCCGCTACGTCACCCGCGCCTCGTATCTGCTGTCGATGGGGCGGCCCGCGGCGGAAATCGGCGTCTATCACCCGACCAGCTCGATGTGGCTGGGCGAGGAGGAGGCGAACCAGCGCACCCTGGCGGTGGTCCAGCAACTGCTCGCGCGCCAGCGCGATTTCGATTTCGTAGACGAGCAGGCGCTGGCCTCGGTGCTGACGCTTCGGCAGGGCGCGCTCCGGACGCTGAGCGGCAACG
>CAZIRH010000485.1:0-3535 GCA_964541065.1 uncultured Solibacteraceae bacterium | reverse complement strand
GGGGCGTGGGCTGGGGGACGGGGAGGGGGGGGGGGGGGAGGGGCGTGGGCGGGATGGGGGTGGGGGGCTACGGCATGGGCGGCTACGGCATGGGGGGCTATGGCATGGGCGGCTACGGCATGGGCGGCGTCCCGATGGGGGGCTATGGCATGGGAGGCTACGGCATGGGCTACGGACAGCCGGCTGCTGGGGGAACAGCTTTCTCGCCTTCTGCGATGGGGCAAACCGGCGCCGCGGGCGGCGGGGCAGGAGGCCTGGCGGCTCCCGGCGGCGCGGGCCGCGCGACGACCGACCTGACCGGGGCCTACCTCGGCTACGGCATGGGCTACGGAATGCCCCAGAGCCCCCGCATCGTTCCCAACCAGTTCGACAACAGCCTGCTCATGCAGGCCACCCGGCAGGAGTACGAGCAAATCCTCAAGCTGCTCCGGGAACTGGACGTGCCGCCCCGCCAGGTGCTCATCGAGGCCAAGATCTACGAGGTCAACCTCGTTGGCGCGCTCTCCAGTGGCGTAGCGGCGTTCCTGCAAAGGAAGTCCGGAGACGGCAGCAGCCGCTCGCTGATCGGCTCCTACAACAGTGCGAACAACATCGGGGTGTCGCTGAGCACGGGTTTGCTGGTGGGCCGGAGCCGCGAGCTGCTGGCGTTCCTGACCGCCCAGGAGGACACGCGGCGCGCCCGGGTCATCTCGGCGCCCGCCGTCATCGCCACCGACAGCATCGCGGCCTCGATCAACGTGGGCACCGAGGTCCCCACGCTGGCCTCGCAAGCCGTGGCTGGCGGCATCCAAGTCGGCGGAAACAGCCTGTTCGCCAACACCATACAGAGCCGGCAGACCGGCGTCACGCTCACCACCACGGCCCGCATCAATCCTAGCGGCATCGTTACCCTGGTCATCAGCCAGGATGTCAGCTCTCCCCAGGCGCCGGCCGCCAGTGCGGCCATCCAGTCGCCGTCCTTCTCCCGGCGCAACGTGCAGACCCAGGTCACCGTGCAGGACGGCGACACCATCGCCATCGGCGGCATCATCAGCGAATCGGACACCTACAGCACCAACGGCGTGCCCTTTCTGCACCGCATCCCCGGCCTGGGTGTGCTGTTCGGCAACAAGTCCCTCAGCAAGGAGCGCACCGAGCTGGTGGTCTTCATGACCCCGCGGGTCATCTACGACACGAACGAGATTACCGAAGCCAGCGACGAGATCCGGAGCAAGTTCCGGCGCTTGCAGAAATTGATGCGGGAGTAGCGCCTAAAGTCCGGCGGCTTCCCCGCCGATAGATCCCGGCGAGGTAGTGTGTCCCGATGTCCTACGTCCGCATCAACGCCGCGGTCGAGTACGACCCCGCCACCAACACCGTTCGCCAGGATGGGCAGACCCGTCCCGCCGGGCTGGCCGCTCTGGGCTTCTCCACCATCCTGGAGGTCCAGCAGCAACTCCGCGGAGAGTCCCCGGAAGTCGTGCCGACGCAGAGTCCTGCTCCCGCGGCGTCCCCGCGCGGCCAGTTGACTGCCAGCGGCGCGCCCCTCATCAGCCTCAGCGCCACGCCCGCGCCCAATCCCTGGGACTACCAAGGCCCGGCGGCCCACAACCCGTACTACATTACGCCGGGAACGCCCATGGAAGAGGGCTTAGTCCAAGGCTACGAGCTCTGGTTCCAACCCGCCCAGGTCTGCATCTCGGAAACTCCCGGCGCCGCGCCTACCGTCGCCTACACCATGCGGGTGACCACCGAGGAAGGCGCCCAGGAAGCCCTGCGTCTGGTTCAGGAGTACGTCCCAGAAGCCACTCTGGAAGCCACTGTGTTCGGCGCGCAAGGCGGGTCTTGGTGCGCCGACAGGCCCACTCACTACATCGTCCTTCCCGGCGGGTGCAGCCTGAACGCCGCCGCCATCCTGGACAGCTACTACCACCGGGGCCGCGGCGTCACGGCCCTGTCTGATCTGTCGCTGCGCGCCGAGCTGCGCTGGCAGACCGGCATGACCGCTCTCGGCTGAGCCTGCCAGGCGCTGCGGGAATCAATGTAAGGGCGAGGCACGCCTCGGGTGCCAACCTTGCCCTCCCCCAGTTCTCGGTGGGCCCCAACGTGGCATAGGCTATTCTTGCCTGTGTGTCGCGTGCCCCCCCCAACAGGCCTGGAGGCCTATTCTACGTGCTCGGCGCTCAAACTGGGGGAGGGCAAGGGTACCGCCCGGTCGCGGCGAGGGCATAGACCCGTCCGGCGCCGCTGGGCCGCGCGTTGCTTGTCGGCCCCGGTAGGCGTGGGGTAGCATTGGAACCGGAGAAGCCGCCCCCGAATGAAGTTCTCTGCTCTGCTGGTCAGCCTGATCGTGGCTCCGCTCGCCAGCCCGCACCGGCCGCCAGAGCAAACTGGCCTGCCCCGCATCACCAGCGTCGAACCCGCCGCGGCAGCCCCGGGAGACATCCTGACGGCGAGAGGTGAGAATCTCGGCGCCGCCCAGGTGGCCGAGTTGTTCCTGACGGACGGCCGGAATGATCTGAAGGTTCCGGTAGTCGAGCAGACCCCCACTTCTATTACCTTCAGGATCCCGCCCACGGCCCGGCCGGCGCGCTACGCGCTGATGGTTCTCACCAAGACTCCGCGCACCATGCTGATCGAGATGCCGGCGGCAGTGACGGTGCAAACCGGAACCGCGCGAGACGCTCCCGCGCCCCGTTCTCCGCCGGACCGCCCGGGCCCTGCTGCCGCGCCCTATGTCAGCACTCCAGGGGTAAGGATCGGTGACCTGCCTCAGGGACTGAAGTTCTCTCTGGAGGGCACGGCCCGCCTGGCGCAGCCGTTTGACTGGGAGGGCAGCGAGCAGAGGCCCGGAGGGCGCTTCAACTGCATTTGCCGATCCTCACTCACCGAAGACAAGCGGCCCCAGATTCATCGCCACAACGAACAGCAACACCACGACCGCGGCAAACGCCGTCCACGAACGTTCGTGCTTGCCCACGACGGCAACGAGACCAGTGACGCCGGTAGCGAGAACGCAGACAAAGAGCGTAAGACCCGCAGCGTTCTCAGCCATCTCAGGAAGCTGTGCCGGCAGAACCACGAGGTTGAACAGGAAGGTCAGCGCGATCGCCAGCACCAGCAGCCGCGCCGACCACTTGCCCAGACTGGTCGAGGGCAGCGAGAAGAACCGTGAAGGGTGTTTCGGTGAGACGACCCCGAGTGTACTCATGAGGGATCACCTCCTGAAGAGAGTGTTCCCGCCTCTGGCGTTCCACCTAACGTGTGGCGCATCACCAGCGCCGCGGCCTGCGCAGTTTCCAGCCCGGGATAGCGCTCACTTGCCGCGGTGTCTGGGCGGATGCGCTGGTTCGAACGAGCCTACGGCTCAGGCTGTCGACCCGTGCCACCGCTCGACCTTCTCCAGTCCGTCCGCGCACTTCTCGTGCGCGACGTCCGTGTCGTTCGCCGAACGTAGCGAGAAGGCGGCGCTAGCGTCGTGCCGTCGCCTGGGCTAGACCGTGGGTTTCGCGTCGGTCGACCGCAGCTCGGCCTCGTAGGGCCCCTCGTCGTCGAG
>CAZIRH010000484.1:0-3535 GCA_964541065.1 uncultured Solibacteraceae bacterium | reverse complement strand
CGTCCGCCGGCTTCGGCCGGCCCTTACACCTGGTGGCACTGGATGAACGGGAACGTCACCGCGGACGGAATCACGCGCGACCTGGAGGCCATGAAGCGCGTGGGCGTCGCGGGGTTCCAGCTCTTCGAGGTCAGCGATGGAATCATCCCAGGCCCGGTGAAGTACGGGAGCCCGGAACATTTCAAGCTTCTGGAGCACGCCGCCAAGGAAGCCGACCGCTTGGGGCTGGCGTTCGAGCTGCACAACTGCCCCGGCTGGTCCTCTACCGGCGGGCCTTGGATTACGCCGGCGCTTTCCATGCAGCAACTGGTGTGGACCGAGGCCTTCGTCAGCGGCGGGCAACAGGTAAACGTCTCGCTGCCACAGCCGTACATCAAGCGCGGCTACTACCGCGACGCATTGGTGCTGGCGTTCCCGTCGCTGGAGGGCGAGAGCCGGCCCATGCGGGCTCTGGTGAGCAACGCCACCTCGAGCAGCGGCCCGGTGGACGTGAAACGGTTGACCGACGGCGACCTGTCCGGGGGAGTGGAGGTCCGGCCGGCCGCCTCCGGCCAGCCCGCCTACCTCCAGTTGGAGTTTGCCGAGCCCTTTGAGGCACGGTCGATTGCGGTTTACACTGCCGTGCTTGGCGACGCGGGAGGCCCCATGCGCCGCGAGGTCGGCGCGGTTTCGCTGGAAGCCTCCGACGATGGCGCCCAGTTCCGGAAGGTTTGCGGCCTGAATCTGCTGCCGGGCCGGGCGGGCTCGATCGAGGCCCCCGCAACCGCCAATTTTCCCGCCGTCCGGGCGAGGGTTTTCCGCCTGGTTTCTCCGCAGGCGCGGCGCTTCGCCGAGGTCCAGCTTTCAGGGGCTAGCCGCATCCCCGACTGGCCGATCAAGGCCGGCCTCGGCAGTCGCAGCGGGCCCGGTGGGGCTATGGTGGAGGCGCCCACAACGACGGTGGAATCGCCCAGCGGACCGGCCATCGATCCCGCGTCGGTTCTCGATGTCACCCAGTACATGGACGAGTCAGGCCGGCTGAACTGGCCGGCGCCCGCCGGAAACTGGACCATTCTGCGCCTGGGACACACCTCGATCGGCGTTGAGAACCACCCCGCCCCGGAAGGCGGCCTGGGTCTGGAGTGCGACAAGTACAGCCGGGCGGCCATGGATTTTCACTTCGATCGGTTTTTCGGGAAGCTGTTGCCGGCCATGCGCCCGCTGGCGGCCAAAGGCAAGGCGGGGGCGCTGGTGGATAGCTACGAGGTGGGCATGCAGACCTGGACGCCGGAGTTTCCGCAAGAGTTCCAGAAGCGCCGCGGCTACGATCTGCGGAATTACTTGCCGGCAATGACGGGCCGCGTGGTAGGCAGCGCCGATATCTCCGACCGCTTCCTGTGGGATGTCCGGCGGACGTTCGCCGACATGATGTCGGACCACTACTATGGCCGCTTTGCCGAACTGTGCCGGCAGCGCGGCATCATCTCCTACACGGAGCCTTACGACGGCGGCCCGATCGATCACATGCAGGCGGGCTCGCGGGTGGACATTCCCATGGGCGAGTTCTGGGTGCGGCGCCTGGACCGGAGCGCTAACCGGCGCATAAAGCTGGCCGCCTCGATCGCGCACGTGAACGGGAAGGCGGTAGTGGGCGCGGAGTCCTTCACCGGAGGAGGGGCGCTTTCCAGATGGCTGGAATTCCCGTACGCCATGAAGGCGCAAGGGGACTGGATGTACACCCAGGGGCTGAACCGGTTCATCTTTCACCGCTATGCGCAACAGCCTCATCCCGACGCCGTGCCGGGCATGACCATGGGGCCGCACGGATGGCATTTCGACCGCACCAACACTTGGTTCAATCAGGGCGCGGCCTGGCTCCAGTACGTGGTGCGCTGCCAGCATCTGCTCCAGCAAGGGCTTTTCGTGGCGGACCTGGGCTACTTCACGGGCGAGAACGCTCCTTTGCCCACGCGAGAGCAGAGCAGCCTGAACCCCGTACTCCCGCAAGGCCATGACTACGACCACGTGCACGCAGAGACTGTCCTATCGCGCATGAAAGTCCAGAACGGGCGGATCGTTCTGCCGGACGGGATGAGCTACCGGGTGCTGGTCCTCCCGAACAACACCACGATGACGCTGGAGGTGCTGCGCAAGATTCGCGACTTGGTGGAACAGGGCATGTGCCTGGTGGGTCCCAGGCCGGAACACTCTCCCACTCTGTCCGGGTATCCGGCGAGCGAAACGGAGGTGCGGCGCATCGCCGGCGAAGTCTGGGGCAACCTGAACGGGACGACGGTCACGGAACGCGCGTTCGGCAAGGGCCGGGTGTTCTGGGGACAGCCGCTACGGGCGGTGCTGGACAAGCTGAGCGTCCGACCCGATTTCGAGTTCACGGCGCGCTCGGGCGACGCGGCGGTGAACTATATCCACAAGCGCGTCGGCAATGCCGAGGTCTACTTCGTGGCCAATCGCCAGCGGCGTTCCGAAGACCTGGTCTGCACGTTCCGCGTGGGGGGCAAGCAGCCGGAATTCTGGAATGCGGCTACCGGCGAGATCACACCAGCCGGGATCTACGAAATGGTGGACGGACGGGTGCGTATGCCGGTGCGGCTCGATCCGGTCGGGTCGGTCTTCGTGGTGTTCCGTGCGCCGGCGCCCGCGAGGCGTCTCGAAGCCGTCGCGAAGGATGGCGCCACAGTCGTCGCCACGGAGCCTTTCCCGGCGCCTGCTGCCGGACTGCATCGCGGGGTGACGAACAGTTTCACCGTAAGCGTCTGGGTGAAGCCGGAAGTGGACGTGACGCCCGCAACGAGCTTCGTGTTCTACCCGCCCGAGGGCGAGGTGGTTTACGGAGAGGGGCATGCGTCGTGCGGGCTGTCGGCGGGCCGCAATGGCGTAGCCGTTTACGAACGGGCGCGCGGCCAATCCCCGGCCGTGCTGACGGTCGAAATGCCGCTCTCGGGCTGGACGCACCTGGCACTCCTTTACAGGGAGGGCGTGCCGTCGCTGTATGTGAACGGTAAGCTGGCTCGCCAAGGCCAGAAATCGGGCAAAGCGGTCCACCCGGGCATCGGCGAGGCCTTTGGACAAGCGGACATTACCTACTTCGAAGGCGACCAGAGCCCGCCGGAGCTGTTCCCCGAGGCGCTGGGCGAGGATCGCATCCAGAAGTTGGCGGCAGCCGGAGTCCCCAAGCCGGAGGAGCCGCCGGCGGTCGAACTGGCGGGCAGCGGGAAAGCGGAGCTGCTGATCTGGCAGGACGGCGACTACACGTTGCGTGACAGCGCGGGCCAGACCTCGTCCGTCGAGATCAAGGGCCTCGGCCGGCCGGTGGAGATCTCCGGGGCGTGGCGCGTCAGCTTCCCGCCGAACCTGGGGGCGCCGCCGGAGGTGACGCTTCGCCAGTTGATGTCGCTGCACAAGCACTCCGACCCCGGGGTCCGGTACTTCTCGGGGACGGCGACATATCGTAGACGATTCAGCCTCGCAGCCAGCGCCACGACGGGCGGCAAGCGGCTGTACCTGGACCTGGGGCGGGTGGAGGTGATCGCCGAAG
>CAZIRH010000483.1:0-3536 GCA_964541065.1 uncultured Solibacteraceae bacterium | reverse complement strand
TGCGGATTCCGGTCCAAGTGGTCCACTGATTCCGGTGGGAAGCGGTCCACGATTCCGTTGGAGGTGGGCCAGCATTCCGGTGGGAAGCGGTCCAGTTTCCGGGCATGACCGGAACGGTGGACCAGTTACCGGAACAGTGGACCACTGAAAACGGAACGGCGGACCGGTTCTCTGGAATCGGACAGTGAAGGAGGATTGGCGCAGGTAATCGACAGGGACGTGATCTCCTGGACAGGAAGGGAGATCACGTGCCGGAAAAGAGATTACCGATGCGGAAGATCAAAGAAGTTCTCCGACTCCACCATGAAGCTCACCTCAGCGAACGCCGCATTGCCGACATCTGTCTGATCGGCAAGGGAACCGTTCAGCGGTACCTGGAACGTGCCGCGGCCGCCGGGCTGGGCTGGCCCTTACCCGAACAACTGGACGACGCTCAACTGGAGAAGCTGCTGTTTCCCCCAGCCTCCGCGCCGCCCCCTGAACGGCCGCTGCCGGACTTCACCAAGGTTCACCACGAGTTGAAGGCCAACCGTAGCGTGACGCTGCAACTGCTGTGGCAGGAATACAAGGAAAACTGCCCCGACGGGGTGAACTACAGTTGGTTCTGCGACCGGTATCGCGACTGGGCGCGCCATCTGGATGTGGTGCTGCGGCAGGACCACCGGGCCGGCGAGAAGACCTTTGTCGATCACGCCGGGGACACCATCCCGGTGATCGACCCCCACAGCGGCCAAAGCCGGCCCGCCTGCATCTTCGTGGCGGTGCTGGGCGCCAGCAACTACACCTACGGTGAAGCCACCTGGACCCGGGATCTGGACGACTGGATCGGCTCGCACACCAGAGCCCTTCAGTTCTTCGACGGCTCGACGCGCCTGGTGGTGCCCGATCAGTGGCGAGCCGGCGTGAGACAGCCCTGCTACTACGAACCGGAGCTGAATCGCACCTACCAGGACTGGGCAGCGCACAACGGCGTGGCGGTTGTCCCAGCGCGACCGCGGCGCCCACGCGACAAGGCCAAAGCGGAGCAGGGAGTTTTACTGGTTCAGCGCTGGGTGGTGGCGGTGTTACGCAAGCGCCAGTTCTTCAGCCTGGCCCAGTTGAACGAAGCGATCCGGGAACTGGTGGCCAAGCTCAACCAGAAGCCGTTCCGCAAACTGGCGGGTTCGCGCCTGGAACTGTACGAGAAGCTCGATCGTCCGGCGCTGCAGCCGCTGCCCAGCCAGCCCTACGTGTTCGCGCAGTGGAAGAAGGTCCGGGTCGGACTGGACTATCACGTGGAGGTGGAAGGCCATCACTACTCGACGCCGTATCAACTGGTCGGCCAGCAGATCGAGGTTTGCTACACCGCCGCCACGGTGGAGATTGTCTGCCGCGGCAAGCGCGTGGCCTCTCATGCGCGCAGCGCGCAGACCCCGGGCCGAACCACCGATCCGGCGCATCGGCCCAAGTCTCATCAGAAGTATCTGGAATGGACTCCCACGCGGCTGCTGGAGTGGGCCGGCACGATCGGAGCGTTCACTGTCCGTTTCGTGGAAACGTTGCTCACCACCAAGCCTCATCCGGAAGCCGGTTATCGTGCCGCGATGGGACTGCTTCCGCTGTCTCGCCAGTACGGCCAGCAGCGGCTGGAAGCAGCTTCGACCCGCGCGGTTCGCTACCAGCTGTACCGGCTGGCGAATGTGCGTTCGATCCTGGCGACCAAGCTGGATCAGCAACCCCTGCCGGAACTGGTTGCCCCGCCGGCGCCGGTCGAGCATGACAACATCCGGGGCGCCGATTACTACGCCAACGGCGAAGCCGCGCCGTTGGGGGAGGTGGCCGGATGATGACGCAACAGACCATGGACAAGCTCCGCTGGCTGCGGTTGAGCGGCATGGCCGAAGCCTACCGGCAGCAGATGGAGAATCCGGACGTGGCGGCCCTCAGTTTCGACGAGCGTCTGGCTCTGCTGGTGGATCAGCACTGGACGTGGCGCGAGAACAAGGCCATGGCGCGGCGGCTGAAGACGTCCCGGCTGGACGCGGAGCCGTGCGCGGAGGACGTCAACTACCGCTACCCGCGCCAACTCGACGCGGCGCAGTTTCGCTCGCTGGTGAACTCGTCATGGGTGGCTCAGCGCCTGTCGGTGATCCTCACCGGGCCCACCGGCATCGGGAAAAGCTGGCTCTCTCAAGCGCTGGCGCACAGGGCCTGCCGCGACGGCTATCGGGTGTTGTACCGGCCGGCCGGGAAACTGTTCCGGGAACTGGGACAGGCGCAGGCCGATGGCAGTTTGGGCAAGCTGCTGCCATGGCTGGCGCGGGGCGACGTGCTGGTGGTGGACGACTTCGCCATGAACCCGCTGGAGGAGCAGGAACGGCGTCTGTTTTTGGAGATCTGCGATGACCGCTACCGGCGACGCTCGACGGTGCTGACCAGTCAGCTCCCCATCGCCAGTTGGCACAAACAGATCGGCGATCCCACCATCGCCGACAGCATCCTGGACCGGCTGGTTCACAGCGCCTATCGATTCGAACTCTCCGGCGAGTCGATGCGGAAGAAGCAGGGAGGCCGGTCATGAAGGCGGCGCGACTGGTTCTCAAACCATCCACCGGCTGGTTTGCCGCCGGCGGGCAGTTCGGGGAGGCGCTACTGGAGCTGTCGGATGCGGCCTTCAAGCTGTTCGCCTGGCTGTGTCTGAATGCGGACCGTCACACGGGGCAAGCCCGGCTCAGCGTGCCCGAGCTGTCGGAGGCGTTGCGCAAACCGGTGCACTGGACCGAGCCGGCGCTTCAGCAACTGGTGGAGCAGGGCGTGTGTCGCTGGGCCGAGCCCGATGTGCTGGAGGTCCATGACCGTTACTGGCCGTACGAAAAGCAATCGCCGCCGGGGCAAGGGCAGCCAGACTACCTGGCTCAGGTCCGGCGCATGCTGCTGGCGCCGGCCTGTGTGCGAGCCCGCTTCACGCCCGCCGATGAGCATCTGGCCTTGGATCTGTGCCAGCGTGGGGTCACGGTCACGCAGCTCCAACGCGCCATCTGGCTCGGCTGTGCGCGCAAGTACGTCGCCATGCTCAACGGCCAGACACCGATGCCGATCAGCAGTCTGCGTTACTTTGCCGGGTTGGTCGAGGAGGTGCGCCAAGTGGAGACGCCGGACAGCTACTGGGAACACGTCCGGCGCAAGACCGCCCAACTGGAGCGCCAGTGGCTCGCCCAAACGAGCCAGAGCGGCGCCACCCAGACCGGCTGAGCCCGGCGCCGTTCCGGCGCCCCACTTCACCGGAATGTAACAACCCGGTCGCCCTGGCGAGGAAACGAAATGAAGAAAACGAAATGATGCTGCTTGCGCCTGCCTGACACTTTTTTCTTGACTGAAGTGGTCCACTTCCCGCATGATGAGCTTACCCTGTGTCGAGCACTCCGACACTGGACCGCTTCCAGCGGAATCGGTGCCCCACTTCACCGGAATACGCAGCTAGCGGGAGTTTCATAAGCCGGGGCACGGGCGGCCGCTAAACCCTTGCACCGGCACGATTTGGCCTGGTCTCTTCGTAT
>CAZIRH010000482.1:0-3544 GCA_964541065.1 uncultured Solibacteraceae bacterium | reverse complement strand
TGGATGGAGCAGTTCTGGTCGGTGCGCAGCTTCGGCGGCTGCCAGGATGCCATGCTGCTGGCCTCCGGGCGCGCCGACGCCTGGATCGAACCCTACGCCGCAGCCTGGGACCTGGCTCCGCTGAAGGTGATCATCGAGGAAGCCGGGGGCGTTTTCTTCAACTTCGACGGCTCGAGCAGCATCTACGGCGGCAACTGCGCGGCCTCGGTGCCGGCCCTGGAAGCGGTACTGCGCCGGTTCGTCGCGGGGAGCTGAAGGGTGAGCCTGCCAGGCCCCTACTTCTGGCGTTCCGCCGCCAGAAACTCCTCCAGTGAGCCGAACCACACCAGCGGGAGGCATTGCGCCAGTAGGGCGAAATCGGAACGGTGGCGGGTGATGACCGCGGCGCCGATGGCTACGGCGCTGGCGGCGATGAGGGCGTCGTGGCTCAGGGCGCGGCGCTTGTCCGGCGTCAGGCCGAAGCGGCTGCCCAGCAACGCCAGCGCAGCCCCGGCCCGGAGGCAGGCGCGGTGATCCGGCGCGACCACGCGGCCGGCGGCCTCGAAAGGCCGCAGGAACCGCTCCAAAACCCGGACCTCAGTCGCGCTGCGGCAGCCCGCCCTCAACTCCATCGCCACCACCGAGCTGATGTAGACCTGCGATCGATGGATCACCGGGGCGATGAGAGAAAGGAACTCCTGGCCGCGGAAATGGTCGATCAGGACGTCCGTGTCGAAGAGGATCTTCAAAAGACCTGCTCGATGCGCGGGATCTTGCCCGCGGACTGGCGGAACGCTTCAGTGAGTTCCTCGCGCAACACGGCTTCGCGCAGCGCCCGCGTCACTGCTTCGGTCTCGGTTCGAGCCCGGTAGATCCGGCGGACGCGGCTGACCAAGGTCTGGTCCAGCAGCCAGGTCTTCTTGCGTACTTGGGCCATACGTATATTCTAGCAGATCATACGGATCAACGCAGCCCGGCCGCCGTCCGCGTGGCGCGCAGCGTGTTGGCCAGGGATTCGCGGGGGAGCTGGCGGACGATGGGTTCGATCAGCCAGCCGAAGCCGGTGGGGACGCTGCGGGTGAGCGAGATGGCCTCGCACTCGACCCACACGCCGCCATCGCGCTCCTGGAAGCGCCAGTAGGAATTCAGGCGCCACAGGAAGCCGTGATCGTCGCCCGGCGGCAGCTCGCGCTCACCGGGCTGGCCGGGGTTGATCACTTCGGCAATACGGGTCGTGCGGGAGCGGCTGTGGCAGCGGCGCGCATCCAGCGGGAAGTACTGGACATCGTGCTCGGTCGAGAGCACCACGGTAAGCACCTTCTTCTTGAGCAGGCGCAGGTAGATGCGGAAGTGATTGCCCTCGCGGCTGAGGGTCTTCGAGCCGATCACTTCGGGCTGGTAGACCCTGCGGTGGTGGTCGTAGTCCTGGACCAAGGCCAGGGTACGCTCGAGCGTGGCGCCGGGAATGAACGCCGCGCCGATCCAGTCGTGGATCAGCCCGTCGGGCACGTGCAGCTCGCCCCGGCCGGTGACGGGCTCGACGACGACTTCTCCCTGGCGCACCTGCTCGCGCCGGACAGGCGACTCATCCGTCCACAGGAACGTTCCGCCGCTGACCTGCCGCTCGAGGCGCGCCTCGGTGTCCCGGATGTAGCGGTCGAAGGCGGCCGCCGTGTGCGGCTTCAGCTCCGCGGCGAGGGCGGGCAGCAGCAGCCACGCCCAGCACAGCCACAGCCCTTTCGTCACCCGCACTCCTTTCGTCGCCGCCTCCCAAACAGGCTACTATGAGTAGACCTCGATATGCAGAAAGCGGATTTCCACGAAGCCAGCCGGGCCCAGGTGAGCATGCTGGCGCCCCTGGAGAAGAGAGTTCTGCTATGGCTGGCCCGCCGCACCCCGTCCTGGATCAATCCCGATCACCTGACTGCGCTGGGCCTGGCCGCGATGCTCGGCGCGGGCCTGAGCTACTGGTACGCCCGGTGGAGCAGGCGGGGCCTGGTGCTGGCCATAGTGTGCCTGGCGCTGAACTGGCTCGGCGACAGCCTGGACGGAACGCTGGCGCGCTTCCGCAACCGGCTGCGGCCGCGCTACGGCTTCTATGTGGACCACGTCTGCGACGCTCTCGGCACCTTCTCCCTGCTGGCCGGGCTGGGGCTTTCCGGCTACATGAGCGAGCGCATCGCCGTGGGCCTGCTGATCGTGTACTTCCTGCTCACCATCGAGGTGTACCTGGCGACGTACACCATCGGCACGTTTCACCTGTCCTTCTGGAAATTCAGTCCGACCGAGCTGCGGATTCTGCTGATGATCGGCAATGTGGCGCTGATGTTCCGCCCGGTGGTGCAGCTTCCGGGCGGTTCCTACCGGCTGTTCGATGTGGGTGGCGCGCTGGGGATCGTCGGCATGAGTGCGGTGCTGCTCACGGCCATCGTCCGGCACACCGTCACGCTGTACCGCGCCGAGCGCATACCGTGAGCCTCCCTCTGCTGCTGCGCCGCTGGGTTAAGTTCAACGCCGTCGGGGCCATGGGAATCCTGGTGCAACTGGCCGCCCTGTGGTTTCTGGCCGGCCCGCTGCGCATTCATTACCTGGTGGCCACGGCGCTGGCCGTCGAGACCGCCGTTCTGCACAACTTCGTCTGGCACTGCCGCTGGACGTGGAAGGACCGCGCCGGTGGCGCGGCGCGCCTGGCCTGGGTGCTGGACGCGCTGTGGCGGTTCCACGTGAGCAACGGATTGGTCTCGATGGCCGGCAACCTCCTGTTCATGCGACTGCTGGTGGGCCGCCTCCACCTGCACTACCTGGCGGCCAATCTGCTGAGCATCGCGCTGTGTTCGCTGGCGAACTTCCTGCTGAGCGAATGGTTCGTGTTCCGGGCGCGGAACACTACCGGAAGTTCTCCACCAGCCACAGGTGGCCGTCCTTGATCTCGTCCGAGTTGAACAGGATCCGGCGGTTTGGGCCAGGGCCGGGCGAGACGGTGATGCTGGCAGTCCCCCTTCTGTCGCACCTCGTCAGTACCTCCACCTTCCCGGTGGGAAACTGGTAGCGCCGAACCTCAAAACCGCCCAGGCTACCGAGCGGTCCCCGTGCCGCCAGGAAGTAGATGCCGTCCTCGACGACCTCGAAACCGTTGGGGTGCGGTAGGGAAGGGATCACCTGGACTTCGTCGCCGCCGTCCACAGGCATCCGCCACACGCTGGTGTTCTCAATGCCCCTGGTGTAGTACAGGTGCTTGCCGTCCGGTGATTCAAAACCGAGGATGGCGCCGCGCCGGGTGACCTGCGTGGCCTGCTCTGGCCCAGTGGACGGCGTCTTCCAGAGCTGGTCCTCTCGGGTCCGGTTCGAGGAGAAGTAGATCCAGCGGCCGTCGCGCGACCAAAACGGATGGCTGTCAATAGCGGGGTGATGGGTGACCCGTCGCGGCTGGCCTCCTTGTGCGGGGATGACATAGACATCGCTGTTGCCGGCCACGCGCGCCTCAACCGCGATCCCTTTGCCATCGGGAGAGCAGCGGGGCACTCCCCATGCGCTCTGGAAGGATGCCAGCTCAACCGCATTTGCG
>CAZIRH010000481.1:0-3579 GCA_964541065.1 uncultured Solibacteraceae bacterium | reverse complement strand
CAGCAGGTCAAGCTGATCGCCTTTGTGACCTCATCGTTCTTTGCCGGAGTGGCGGGGGGACTGTTTGCGCACGTGCTGCAATTTATCAACCCGCGCGTGTTCGACATCATCAAAACCACAGACATCCTCATCATGGTCTACCTGGGCGGCATCGGCTCAATTGCCGGTTCCATCCTGGGCGGCACGATTTACACGGTGCTGCTCGAAGTGCTCCGGCCGTTGGGAATCTGGCGTATGGTGTTGATGCCGCTGGTGCTGGTGATGCTGATGATCTACCGGCCGCGCGGCATCATGGGCTTGCGCGAGTTCCGCTGGTTTGTGCCGGCGCGGGACCTGTTCGCCAGCAAGCTGTGGAGGCAGGGGAAGCAGAAGGAGGCGGTCGGTGTCTCTACTCCAAGCTAAGGGGGTCACGCACCACTTCGGCGGGTTGTGCGCCTTGTCGGATTTCAACCTCGAGCTCCAGCCCGGTGAGCTGGTGGGCATCATCGGCCCCAACGGCGCGGGCAAGACCACCGTCTTCAACCTGATCACCGGAGTCTACCGCGCCACCAAGGGCAGCTTCCTGTTCGACGGCGCCGAGCTGGTCGGCAAGACGCCTAACCAGGTGACGGCCCTGGGCGTCGCCCGCACCTTCCAGAACATCCGCCTGTTCAGGGACCTGACAGTGCTGGACAACGTGCGCACCGCCCACTACGCGCAGGCGAACTACAGCCTGGCCGAAGCGCTGCTGCAGATCGGGCGCTACCGGCGGGAAGAGGAGCGCATCTCCCGGCACGCCATGGACCTGCTGGCGGTGTTCAAGCTGGAGGACCACGCGGAGGAGTTGTCCAAGAACCTGCCCTATGGGCTGCAGCGGCGGCTGGAAATCGCGCGCGCGCTGGCCACCAAGCCGCGGCTGCTGCTGTTGGACGAGCCGGCGGCCGGCATGAACCCCGCCGAAATCATGCTGTTGATGGAGTTCATCCGCTGGATCCGCAAGGAGTTCAGCCTGACCATCATCTTGATCGAGCACCAGATGCGCCTGGTCATGGGAATCTGCGAACGGATCAAGGTGCTGGATTTCGGCGCCACGATCGCCGACGGGCTGCCGCAGGAAATCCAGAACAATCCCAAGGTGCTGGAAGCCTACCTGGGCGAGGAGACGGTGGCATGAGCACGGATGGAGTGCTGCTTTCGGTCCAGGACCTCACGGTGTCGTACGGCAGCATCCGCGCCGTCAAGG
The DNA here is from genome assembly GCA_964541065.1 of uncultured Solibacteraceae bacterium. Taxonomy (GTDB): domain Bacteria; phylum Acidobacteriota; class Terriglobia; order Bryobacterales; family Bryobacteraceae; genus VFZS01. The sequence goes on along the minus strand of CAZIRH010000481.1, from coordinate 2,357 downwards.
GCATCTCTTTCGACGTGCGGGAAGGGGAGATCGTCACCTTGATCGGCGCCAACGGCGCGGGCAAGTCATCCGTGCTACGCGCCATCTCCGGCCTGGTGCCGTATTCCGGCCATGTCCTGTATAAAGGAAAGGACCTGGGCAGGGTCCAGGCGGACAGGATCGTGGCCCTGGGCATAACTCAGGTGCCGGAAGGACGCGGCATCTTCGGCAACCTGACGGTGAGGGAAAATCTCAAGCTGGCGACCTGGCAACGCAAGAACAAGGCCGAGATCGGCGAGGACTACGAGCGGGTCTTCGCCCTGTTCCCGCGCCTGCAGGAACGAGCCGGCCAGCTCGGAGGGACGCTCTCGGGCGGCGAGCAGCAGATGCTGGCCGTGGCCCGGGCTCTGATGAGCCGCGGCAAGATGATGCTGCTGGATGAACCTTCGATGGGGCTGGCGCCGGTGCTGGTGCGCGACATCTTCCGCGTGCTGACCGAGATCAATCAGGCCGGCACGACCATTCTGCTGGTGGAGCAGAACGCCTACATGGCGCTGCGCGTGGCCAACCGAGGCTCCGTGCTGGAAACCGGCACCGTGGCCATGTCCGGCACGGGGCAGGAGTTGCTGGGCAACCCCAAGGTGAAGGCCGCCTACCTGGGCGGATGAGGCCGTGGCAGGCGGGAAAGGGTTGCAGGCGGACGCGCGGGCTGGACTGGTCACCTGGGCGGAGATCGACCTGGATGCCATCGCGCACAACGTGCAGGCTTTCCGCCGGCACGTGGGCCAGAGCGTCGAGATCATCGCCGTAGTCAAGGCCAACGCCTACGGCCACGGAGCGATCCCCGTGGCCCGCGCCGCTGTGGAAGCCGGGGCGACGCGTCTGGCCGTTCACCGCGCCCTCGAGGGGGTGGAGCTGCGCCGGGCGGGCATTCAGGCGCCCATCCTGGTCATGGGCTACACCCCGCCCGGCGGCGCGGAGATGGTGACGCGCTGGCGGCTCGCCCCCAGCGTCATCACCATGGACTTTGCCCGGGAGTTGTCGGCGCAGGCCGGCGCCTCGGGAGGGCAGGTGCCGGTGCACGTCAAGGTGGACACCGGCATGAGCCGCTACGGCCTGACGCCGGGTGAGGTGGTGGAGTTCGCGCGCGCCCTGCGCGGCCTGCCTCATCTGATCCTGGAAGGGCTGTTCACCCACTTCGCCACGGCCGACTGGGCCGATCCGACCCACGTGCGCCGCCAGCTCGTGGTGTTCGAGGCGGTGCTGGCCGAGCTCCGCGCCGCCGGGATCGAGGCGCCCCTCGTGCACGCCGCCAATAGCGCCGCCGCCATGGCCCTGCCCGCGGCGCACTTCGACGCCGTGCGGCCCGGCATCGCCCTGTACGGAATGGACCCCTCTCAGGAGTGGCCGCCCGTGTTCGAGCTTCACCCGGCGCTCACCTTGAAGAGCCGCGTCAGCCGCGTGCGCGAGCTGGCGGTGGGTTCCGGCATCAGCTACGGCCGCACCTTCGTCACCGAGCGGCCCACCCTGGCCGCGCTGGTGCCGGTGGGCTACGGCGACGGCTACCACCGCCTGCTCTCCAACCGGGGCAGGGTGCTCATCCGCGGCCGGCGCGCCCCGATCGTGGGGCGGATCTGCATGGACCAGTTCGTGGTCGATGCCACCGGCATCCCCGAGGTGCGGCAGGACGACGAGGTGGTGCTCATCGGCAGGCAGGGAACGGAGCACATCCGGGCCGAAGAGCTGGCCAAGCTGGCCGGAACGATCAACTACGAGATGACCACCTCGCTTCTGCCGCGCGTGACGCGCGTCTACCTGCGCGGCGGGAAGATCGTGTCCGAGGCCGGAGCAGCCTGAGGGGGACGTCTGTCGTCCCTCTCGACAAGGCCGGGCGGCGCAGCAGGCCAGAAGGTTGCGGGAAACCCCGCAACGTACTATATGTCTGATCATGCTCAACGTCTTCCTGTCGCTGGATTACATCCTGATGTCCTGCATCTGGGTGATCCGGCCGGTGTACCTGCCTTCCTTCTGGACCCCCGCCGATGTCGCCATCGCGTTCGTCCTTGGACTGTTCACCGTCAACTACGCCGCCTTGTTGGTGTCCGTGCTGCTGGAACGCAGACCCTGGCTGAGGAGAACCGCCGGGGTGCTGCTGATCGGTCTGTTCCTGGTCCTGGCCCTTTATCGTTTGGACCGGAAGTTCGCCGTGGACGTTACCGTGATCATCACCAACTTCACGATCGCCTTCAGCCGCGAATCTGCGGACGTGATCGTGAGTTTCCTGTCCAGGAGGGCGCTGGTCCTCTTGGCCGGTTCGACAGCGGGATACCTCGTGGCCGACCTGGTCGCGCAAGAGCTCGGTATCTCGTTCCCCCGCC
>CAZIRH010000480.1:0-3590 GCA_964541065.1 uncultured Solibacteraceae bacterium | reverse complement strand
CACAGTCTACCCCCTCCCCCACGGCTCGTCAATGCCTCAGAGTACGTACCTGCCCTGAATGTGAGTACTGGTACCCTCCTTGGTGCCAGTCGGACTTTGGGGAGGCCACACCCCGCGTAGGCAAGAAACAAGAAACAGGAATCCTGGCCTGCGGCCAGGCAGGATCAGGGATTCGTTGCCGCGTCCGGGCGCTAGGCCTTCTTGCGCCGGCGAGCCAGCGCCGCCAGCAGCAGCACTCCGCCAGCCAGCAGCGCGCCAGTAGTCGGTTCGGGAATCGCGGTCCCCACGTACAGGTCGTTCACCGTCGGCCAGCGCGAGACCAGCGGGTCAGGCGTATCTACCGCATCCACACTCAAGGAGGTGATCCACACACCCGGATCAGTCGTGAAACCGAGAAAGAAGAGAGGAATCCCATTCGTCAGCGTGTGCACCGTCCCGTCACTCAGGGTCAGGACGATGTCGCCGGGGATCAGATTCCCATTGAAGTCCGTCGGGAAGAAGTACCCTCCCACCGCCGACACGTTGCCGCTGGTGAAAGTGAAGAGAAGCGCATCGTAAGCAGTTTTGGTGGACAGCACCACGTCGGTCGGCAAGCCGCCCGGCACAGGCAGGCCCCACAGCCCGCTCGGTGCAGACGCCGAGTAGCTGTAACCGCCAGAGGAGAAGCCCAGGGTCGTCACAAGGAGATCGCCGGTTCCGATGCCATCGAACGTCTCCAGGTAGTAGCCTGGCTGCACCTGCGCCAGGAAACTCGGCAAATCCGTATACAGGGTTCCCGCCTGGGCGGAGGCCGCCACGAGCAGCAACCCGATCACCGACACGCTGACAATACCTTTTCGCATCTCTATCTCCTGAATTGTGCTTCCCACAGTCTACCCCCTCCCCCACGGCTCGTCAATGCCTCAGAGTACGTACCTGCCCCAAAATGTGAGTACTGGTACCCTCCCCGCTGCCCCCGGGCTACGCTCCCCCCAGGTTGCTCGAACCGCCCACCGTCAGGTCCTCGACGTCGTCGGTCACCAGCGGCAGCCGCTCCTCGTCCTTGGGCGCGTACACCTCGACGTTGTGAAACGTCAGCTTGCGCACGTGCCGGCAGTAGAACCCGTAGGCCGGCAGCACCCCAAACATCGAGAACTCCGGATACTTGTCCGGAACCTCGGGCACCGCCCGCCTCCCGTCCTCCCGCGTGCCCCCGCCCTCGCAGAAGATGCGCACGTTCTCGAGGCTCACGTTCTCGATAGCATGCCCTGCCAGCCCGGTGATCGAACACCCCGTCTTGCCCGCTCCGGTGGCCTGCACGTTGCTCACAAGCACGTTCCGCAGCCGTCCCACCCCCGGCCTGGCCGCGCCCTCCTGGAACGGTCGCGCCCGGTTCCCCAGCCGCACGAACACCGCCGCGCCCACCTTGTCCATCGTGATGTTCGAGACGTTCACCCGGTCCAGCACGCCCCCGTCCACGATCTCGAGTGCGAGCCCGGCCAGGCGCGTGTCGTAGATCGCGCAGTTGCTGATCGCGATGTTCTGGAATCCCCCGTTCGATTCCGTCCCCAGTTGCAGCGCGTTGCCCGCCGTGCTCAGCACGCAGTTGGCGATCGTCACGTTTCGGCACGCCCGCGCCGACGTGCTCTTGAGCACAATGGCATCGTCCCCCGAGCTGACGTCGCAGTCCGCGATCCGCACCCGGTCACAGCAGTCGATGTCGATCCCGTCATTGTTGGCGTTCACCCGGCTGGCCACCGTGACGCCCCGGATGGACACGTTCTCGCACGCCAGGTAGTGCTGCACCCACATCGCCGAGTCCTTGAGTGTCACTTCGCTCACCGCCACCCTCCGGCACCCGACCAACCGCAGCAGGTACGGCCGCACCTTGTACAGGCCCTGGAACGACGCGCCCTGCCCATCGATCACGCCCCCGCCCGCCAGCCCGACGTCTTCGAGGTTCTCCCCGTGCAGCAGGCTTCTCTGGGTGTAGTTGTCGGTGTAAGACCGATACTGCGCCACAGTTACCGGGTAGTCCTCCAGGTTCTTGCTCCCCAGCAGCACCGCTCCCCTCTCCAGGTACAACCCCACGTGGCTCTTGAGAAAGATCGTGCCGCAGAGGTACCTGCCCGGCGGCAGGTAGACCGTGCCGCCGCCCGCCCCCGCGCACGCGTCGATGGCCTGCTGGATGGCCTTGGTGTCCAGGCGCTCGCCGTCTCCGCCGGCGCCCTGCTCCCGCACGTTGAACAGTCCCGGCCGCGCCGCCGCGGCCGCCGCCCCCAGGAAGTGCCTTCGTAGCAAAGGCTCCATCTCAGGCCCCCTCCATGCGGTAGCTCTCGCCCGCCGCCGTCTGGAACTCGATCACCGCCGCCTTGGCCGTCGCCACCCGCTGCCCGTCGCGCTCCCGGGTCACACGCACCTCCGCTCCCGGCCACGGATTCACCACCCGCGCCCGCGCTCCCTTCTCGCTCAGGATCTTCACCTCGCTCGCGGCCTTCCCGTCCCACGCCGCGCTCACCAGAAACGCCCCCGCCGCCCGCAACTGCCGGAAGCGCGCTCGTCCCAGCCCGGTCGTGTTCGGGAACAGCCGGATCGCCCCGCTGTAGCTCTGGAGCATGCACTCATTCAACACCGTGGGCAGCGACAGGTTCTCCGTCCACACCCCCATCCGCATCATGAAGTCGTAATCCGTGCCATCCCGGTAGCGCCCGCCGATCTGTCTCACCCGGTCGTTCGCCACCCCATTGGGCCCCAGACAATACCGCACCTCGCGCTTGAACCACTCGAGATCCAGCATCCCCAGCCGCGCCCGGACCAGCGGCTGGTACACCAGGTCGTTGCCGCCTTCCAGCCGCACCGTGCGCGCCGTCCGCCGCGCCATGTCCAACTGATCGCTGCGCCGGTCCAACCCCACCTGCTCGCCCGGAAACACCGGCGCCAGCGTTACCGGCACGTTGTACACGTACTCGACCGGCGCATCCGTCACGTCCAGCCACACCTCCCCGAACGGCCCTTTCGCCCGCGGATACGGCGCCAGATTCGCGCGCACCTCGGCCCACCGCGCCCGCTCCGCGGCGTCCTCGCCCAGCGCCTTCGCGGCCTCCACGGCCGCCTCCAGCGCGAACTCCGCCAGCGCCAGGTCGATGATGCAGTCCTTGTTCAGCCGGAAGTCCACCGTGAAGCCCCAGTTCTCCGGCGACACCGTCGGAATGATGTGGTACCTTCCGTCCTCACCCTTCTTGACATAGGCGGCGAGGAACCGCGCCGCCGCCCTGAGCAACGGGTACGCGCGCCGCAGGAAATCCCGGTCCAGCGTGTAGAGGTAGTGCCACCACAGGCTCTGGACCGTCCAGGGCGTCTCGCAGATCTCATAGCCCCACGACGGCACCGGGTAGGGAATCGTCTGGCTCGGCACCGGGTAGGCCGAGTGCGGGAAAAACGCGCCCGGCAGGAGGAACTTCTCCTTGGCGTAGGCCTCCGCGAGCGGCAGCAGATTCTCGCACAGCTCCACGTACGGCAGGTGCTGCTCGACGTGGTTCGAGGAAAACACGCCCCAGAACACCTGCTGCGTGTTGTAGTTCATGTGGTAGTCGCCGTGCCACGCCGTCCCT
>CAZIRH010000479.1:0-3598 GCA_964541065.1 uncultured Solibacteraceae bacterium | reverse complement strand
TGGCCACCAGCATCCAGGAGGCCATCGGCGTCTCCCGCCGCATCCGTCCCGAGCAACTCAATATCGCGCTCAACCCGGAGTACGGCAAGCGTCTCATGCTGGTGCTCGAACCGGTCCCCGACATCCGGCTCGGCTCGGTTCGCATCCGCGTCATCGGGCCTTTCGATGAGGACCTGAAGAAGCTGCGGACGGAGTGGAACGAGTGGCTGGGGAAGAACCAGAAGGCGCTGGCGGACATCGAGCGACGGGCCGGGCGGGACGCGGAGCGGCTGACCGCCTCCGAGGTCAGCGGGCTGATCGATCCGCTGGTCGCCTCCGCCCTGGGGCTGCGCGCCTTCGAGGCGGAGCAGTTGGCCCTGGCCGCCCGGCAGCTCGGCCGGCGCCAGAAGGTGACCACGCCCAACCTGGCTTCCCTGATGCTCCTGCTCGAGGAGAACGGAAAAACCGTCGTGCTTACCGGCGACGGCCACTGGCAGGACATCCTGGCCGGCCTCGAACAGGCCGGCGCGCTCGATGCTTCCGGCCAGGCGCACTTCAACGTCCTCAAAGTCCAGCATCACGGCTCCGAGCACAACATCCACCAGGACTTCTGCGACGCGGTGACCGCGGACCACTACATCTTCTGCGGCAACGGCGCGCACCAGAACCCGGACCTGGAGGTGCTCGAACTGGTCGCCGGGCGGCGCTTCCAGGGCGATTCCAAGGCCTTCCGCTTCTGGTTCAACAGCAGCTCGGCGGTGAGCGAAGAGCCGCCCAACGCCGCGCACATGAAGAAAGTCGAGAAGCTGGCGGCGAAGCTGGTGACCCAGAGCGACGGCCGGCTCAAGACGAAGTTTCTGGACGACAGCTTCTTCGAGCTGAGCGTGTAGCCCGGCTGGCGCGGTGAGCTGAAGTGCGTGCCACCCGTGCCGCGGGCTTTGGCCTGCTGTTGCGGGCTTCAGCCCGCAGTGAATCTGTGCGTGCCGCGCCGCGCTACGCCCCTCATCAGACGCTGGCGGGCACCGCTTTTAGGGCCGTGGCAACGCCGGAATCGACTATCTCCACGTCCGTATAGCTCACACCGGTATAGTGGCCCTGGATCGGATAGGAGAATGTCTCGCCCGATTTCATGGTGACTTCCATCTCGCCCGTGTAAGGGACGGAGATGTGTCCCATGCGGGTGAGCGCGGCCAGATCAATCGAGTCGCCGGGCTCGAGCGTGCCGCTTTCCTCCCAATTCAGAGAACTCTCCTCAGTCCTGGACGTCGCGTGGGTGCCGGACGCGCTCAGGCTCCAGCCGAACTTCGATCCGACCTTCGCAACTTCCGGAATGGAAGCCTCGACGGACAGCTCTGCGTGGATTGCCACGCCCGCCGTTACCGACCACGATGACGAAGTCGCGACCTTGTGTGATCCGGAAAAACTCCAGGAACGCGGCCGGTTCCTCTGGTTGTGGTCTTTGAATTGTTCGAGCTTTACCGGAGTGATCGGAGCGGAATCGGCGCTCGGAGTGGGATAGGAGACATTCTTGATCCGGGCGCACGCGACCGGCGCCAGAAAGACGAAACCCAGACTGTAGATCCCCTGGTCGAAGGTGCCGACAACGCCGGCGCAGATGCCGGATCCGACGTCAATTGGGTATTCCTGCGCCCTGTCATGCTGGGTCATGACGTGATCGAATTCCTTCCCCGTGCTGGTTCCGAAATGGATCGCGGTGATGCGTGTGTTGGCCCCGTTACGCCACAGCGACAGCGTCGCGATGCGCTCGCCTGGCTCGAATGTGTACTCCTTGTAGGATCCCCAAGCCAACCCGACAAGCATCGGCTGGTCGTCTCCGAGCCAGAGACGGAGGGCGTTGATCTGCGCGTGACCGGCCCAGACGCCGATCTTCACAAGCAGCTTTCCGTCGGTGCCGCCGACACAACGGAACGGGTTTCCGCTCGTGCTGCCGAGCGGGTACGTAGGGTAAAAGACGCCCATGCTGATACCTCCCTTCCGGCGCCCTCGCGCGAGGATGCCGCCAACGGTGAACAAGCTGTCTCCGCGACTTCCCACAATAGGCAGAGTGGGACCTGAGACCGCGGTTCATTGTACTGCCTGTGCGGGCTCCACATCAAACTGTCTGGGAGTCCAGGTGAGTGAGCCGCACGGCGTGACTCACGGCAAGTGGCCGGCATGCCGAACGGTCTCCTGACGCGGGATGCCCGCGACAGCCGCTTGGATTGGCTCGCCACACCGGCATCGCACGATGGGTGCACCAAAGTGGTGCACCCCGCCCTGCCGGGCTACGCCTGTCCGGCCAACTGGCGCAGGACGTAGGGCAGGATGCCGCCGTGGCGGTAGTCCTCGGCTTCTGGTGGCGTGTCTACGCGGCTACTCGATCTGCTGGCCGTACGGCTGCATGCCCCTGAGAAGGACCGTCTTCGGATACTCGCCGGAGCCGCACAGCTTGAAAGAACCGAAGTCCTTGTACCAGTCGCCATCGGGCGCATGCGGCTCCGATCTGACCCACGCCTCCAAAAGGCGAAGGTCGTGGAGCGAGATCTGACGCTCCTCGACTCGTTCGAGAAGGTGCTGCCACAGAGCGCGAGGGAGATCAGCGAACTGGATCTTCGGCAATGGCGTCGGTCCCAAAGATGGCGCGAATCAGGTCCTTGCCGGCTTCCTCTTTTTTCGATGGCTCCTGCTCCTTCAGGAATCGCCGGTAGGCGGCCTTCAGGTTCTCTTTCGCCTCCCGTTCCGCTTGAACGCCCCGCTCCGCCAGAGTCACCAGGGCCCGGCTGATGGTGAGATGGCGTTCCTTTCCGACGCGCCGCAGTTCGACTGCCAGCGGGGCCGGAATCGTCACGCTCTGACGAATGGCCTTGGCGCGGGATGCTCGTGAGAGCGGCTTGGACTGGCTCGCCATAGTCCTATTGTACCAGGTGTGCACCACAGTGGTGCACCGCACCGTCCCGCGCTACGCTTGTCCGGCCAACTGCCGCAGCACGTACGGCAGAATCCCGCCGTGGCGGTAGTACTCGGCCTCCTGCGGCGTGTCCACGCGCACGCTCACTGCGAAGCTCTTCTCAGTGCCGTCGGCGGCCAGGGCGCGGACGCGGGCGCGGCGCGAGCCGGCGATGGCTTCCGCCACGCCTTCCACCTCGAAGACCTCGCGGCCGGTCAGGCCCAGGCTGGCGGCGTTCTGATCCGGGAGGAATTCGAGCGGGAGCACGCCCATGCCCACCAGGTTCGAGCGGTGGATGCGCTCGAAGCTCTCGGCCAGCACGGCGCGCACGCCCAGCAGCCGGACGCCCTTGGCCGCCCAGTCGCGCGAGGAGCCGGAACCGTACTCCTTGCCGGCGATGATGGCCAGCGGCACGCACTCCTGCTGGTAGCGCACGGCGGCGTCATAGATGGGCACGGTCTCGCCGTCCGGCAGGTACACGGTCCACCAGCCTTCGGTGCCCGGCGCGAGCTGGTTGCGCAGGCGGATATTGGCCAGCGTCCCGCGCACCATCACCTCGTGATTGCCCCGCCGCGCGCCGTAACTGTTGAAATCCCTCGGCTGGACGCCCAACGAGATGAGGTACTTGCCCGCCGGGCTGTCCGTGGGAATCGAGCCGGCCGGCGAGATGTG
>CAZIRH010000478.1:0-3615 GCA_964541065.1 uncultured Solibacteraceae bacterium | reverse complement strand
CCCGCGCGGCCAGCGCATCCAGGTGCTGGTCAACAACAGCGGCGGCCACCACCACTCTTACGGCAGCCACCTGGACTTCCTGATCACCCGCCGCGCCTGGGACAACATCTTTTACCGCAAGATGCATCACCTGCTGTACCTGGCGGCGTTCCAGGTCTCCAGCATCATCTTCACAGGCCAGGGGAAAGTGGGGGCCGAGAACGGCGCGCCGCGGGTCTCCTACCAGATCTCCCAACGCGCCGACTTCATGGAGACCCTGCTGGGGGTGCAGACCACGTATCACCGCCCGGTGGTCAACAGCCGCGACGAGGCCCTCAGCGGCCGCGCGCGCCGCGCGGAAGCTCCCAGCGACCCGGCACGGCTGCACGTGATCTTCTTCGACAACACGCTGGCCCACGCCGCCAGCCTGCTCAAGGTGGGCGCCATGCAGATCATGCTGGCCATGCTGGAAGCCGAGCGCATCAACCCCAGCCTGATCCTGGACGATCCGGTCGAGGCCGTCGTCACGTTCAGCCACGACCCTCTGCTGGAGGCCCGCGCGCGGATGGCATCCGGCCGGCAGCTCACCGCGCTGGAACTCCAGTTGCTCTTCCTCGAAGAGGCCCGCGCGTTCGTCGCGCAGGGCGGCTGCGAGGGCGTCGTCCCCGGGGCTGCGGAGATCCTGGCCTGGTGGGAAGACACGCTGCTCAAGCTCCGGGCCGGTGACTCCGGCGCCCTGGCGCGGCGGCTGGACTGGGTGCTGAAGCTGTGCATTCTGGAGCGGGCCTTCAAGCAGCGCCCGGGACTTACCTGGGACTCGCCCCAGGTCAAGCACCTGGACCACCTCTACGCCAGCCTGGACGCTGAGGAGGGGTTGTACTGGGTCTACGAGCGCGCCGGGGCGCTCGACCTGGCGGTGACCGAGGAACACATCGAGCGCTTCGTCCACGAGCCGCCCGAGGACACGCGCGCCTGGACGCGCGCCATGCTGCTGCGCCACGCCGAGGCGGATGCCATCCAGGACGTGGACTGGGATTCGATCCGCTTCAAGCTCCGTGGCCGGAACTACTGGCCCAGCTACCGGACCCTGGAGCTGGCCGACCCGCTGGCCTTCACCAGGACCGAGACCGAGGAGGCCATCCGGGACTCCGGGAGCCTCCGGGAGACGTTGGACGCGCTGGAGGCGCCCGCCGAGGACGCCGCCACGCTGCCGGCCTGCACGCACAGCGCCGGCCACTATGCCGTGAACTGACGAGAGGAAGGTGAAGTCATGAGATTCCGCGAGCTTTTCGGAGGCGATCCGGGGGGAAACAATCCTTCCCAGGGGGGGCCGGGCGGCGAGAGCCTGATGCGCCTGCGCCAGGAAGGCGACGCTTTCGCGGCCGCAGGGGACGACGCCATCAGCCGGGCGCTCTCCGGCGATTCGGAGGCGTTCCTGAAGGCCAGCCCGCAGGAAACGGGTGAGTAGCGATGGCCGAGCGGCTCTTCGGAGTCGAGACCGAATACGCGCTGGCGGCGATGGCGGGCAGCCGGGGCGTGGAGCGCCACGTGTTGCTGGGCCGCCTGTTCGAACAGGCCAGGCTGCGACTTCCGCACCTGCCCGACCGCATGGGCAGCGGCATGTTCCTGGAGAACGGCGGCCGCTTCTATGCCGATTCCGGCCAGCATCCCGAGATGGCCACGCCGGAGTGCGCCAATCCCTGGGACGCGGTGCGCTACATCCAGGCCGGCGAGCGGATGCTCGAGACGCTGCTGGCGCCGCTCGTCTCCGGCTTGCCCCCCAACGCCGAGGTGATGTGCTTCCGGACCAACGTGGACTACGGCGGCAGCAAGGCCACCTGGGGCTGCCACGAGAGCTACCTGCACCACTGCGATCCGGCCGCGCTGCCCAAGCAGCTCATCCCGCATCTGGTCACCCGTGTGATCTACACCGGCGCAGGCGGGTTCAGTCCCTTGGCCGAGGGGGTGGAATACACGCTGTCGCCGCGTGCTTCTCACATCGTCAAGGTCATCTCGGGAGACTCCACCGGCAACCGGGGCATCTTCCACACCAAGGACGAGACGCTGTGCGGGGGCAGGTATCACCGCCTTCACGTGCTCTGCGGCGAGAGCCTGTGCTCGGAGACGGCCAGTTGGCTGAAGGTGGGCGCCACCGCCCTGGTAGTGGCCATGATCGACGCCGGACTCGACCCGGGCGAGGGGGTCGTGCTGGCCGCGCCCCTGGAGGCCCTGCGCACTACCGCGGCCGACCCAACCTGCCAGACCCGCCTCAAGCTCGCTGGCGGCGGCTCCGCGACCGCGCTGAGCGTGCAGTCCCACTACCTGGCCCAGGCGGTGGCGCACCAGCACGACGGATTCATGCCGCCCTGGGCCCCGGAGGTTTGCCACCGCTGGGGCAGCATCCTGGAAGACCTCAAGCAGGCGCCCGAGTCCGTGGCCACCGCGCTGGACTGGGCCATCAAGCTGGCGCTCTACCGGCGTCACGGCGAGCGCCGCGGCATCCCTGGCGGGCAGTGGCCGTTCTGGAACAGGGTGCTCGCCAAGCTGAACGCCGCCCTCCAGGAGACCGACTACCGCGGCCAGGTGGTCGGCCTGGACCTCGTGCTCGGCCCGGCCAGCCCGATCCCCGAAGCGGTCGCGCGCCTCACCCCGGCTCTGCGGGAGCAGAGCCTCCACTGGGACGGCCTACGGGCTTTTCTCCAGTTGCGCCGCGAGTTGTTCGAGCTCGACACCCGCTTCGGCCAGCTCGGCGAAAGGGGCGTCTTCCAGCACCTGAACCGCGCCGGAGTGCTCACCCACCACGTGCCCGGTGTGGATAACATCGAGCACGCCATCGCCAACCCGCCCGCCATCGGACGGGCCCGCCTGCGCGGGGAGGTCGTCCGCCGCTTCGCCGGCCACAACGGGCAGTACCGCTGCGACTGGCAGAGCGTCTGGGACCAGGCCCAGCGGCGCCTCCTGGATCTGTCCGACCCGTTTGCCGCCGAGGAGCACTGGCGGGAACTGCCCCCGCCCGAGGAGACCCCGGTGGATGACGACCTGCTGGCTCACCTGCTCGGCTTGCGCGAGTCCCCGGTGCGCGCCTTCTTCCGCCGGCGGCCCCCGCCGCCGCCAGCCCCTTAAGGAGCCGGCCCATGCTGGAACTGGAACCCGCCCTGGCCAACCGTCTGAAAGAACTCCGCGTGCGCGTGGACGCGCCGGACGCGAACACCCTGTTCTTCCGCAACGTACCTACGGACCGGCGCTTCTTCAACAAGCCGCGCACCAACCTGCTACTCAAGCGCCCCCAGCAGGGCTTGCCTTTCCTGGTCTGCGTGGACGAGGACCTCGAGTACACCGGCGACGACCAGTCGCTCGTGCGCGCCTTCCAGGGCGCGCACCGGCAGCAGGGCTGGCGGGTGCTCTTTGCCGAGCAAGACACGCCCATGGGCGTGCACAAGGTGGTGAACGACGCCCTGGGCGTGCTGGGCCTCACCCAACCTCAGCCGGCCCCGCCCCAGCCGCAGCCGGCCCGGGAAGGCCGCCTGCTGGCCTCCTTCGCCGCCGATTTGACGCGGCAGGCGCGCAACGGCGCCGTGATGCCCACCCTGGGCCGCACCGAGGAGCTCGAGCAGGCTGTGGCCTGCCTGCGGGGCT
>CAZIRH010000477.1:0-3622 GCA_964541065.1 uncultured Solibacteraceae bacterium | reverse complement strand
GTGGGCACGAAGCCGATCTTGCCGTCCCAGGCGGGGGTCTGGCCGCCCGGGTCCACGGTCTTCACCAGGTTCACGTCGGGGCGGCTCTCCCACTCGTCGAGATCGGCCTTGTAGACCAGGTCCCCGACGGCCCGCGCCCCGTAGACGATCGTCACGTCGCCGAACTCGTCGCGCGCAGCTTCGAGGGAGCCACGCTGCCGCCCCACGTCGATGGTGTGGTGGCCTTCCCCCACGCGGACGGCTGCGGGCACGCCACCGGTCCGGATACGGTGCAGTTCCAGCGCACCCTGGCCGGCGTGCTCCGTCACCCCAATGTGGCGGGCGCCCTGCTGGTGGGCTTGGGCTGCGAGGTCAACCAGATCGAGCACTACCTGGACATTCCCGACGTGGTCGGCCTCACCATCCAGGCACGCGGCGGCACCCCGCGCGCCGTGGAAGCCGGCCGCCACCAGGTGATGCGCCTGATGGAGGCCGCCTCCCTGGTCGAGCGGGTGACCGTTCCCGTCTCGAAGATCGTTCTGGGCTTGAACTGCGGCGGCTCGGACTCCTTCTCGGGGATCACCGCCAACCCGGCGCTGGGGGTCTGCTCAGACCTGCTCGCGGGATACGGCGGCACGGCGGTGCTGGGAGAGACGCCCGAGGTGTTCGGAGCCGAGCACCTGCTGGTGCGGCGGTCGCGCAACCGCCAAGTGGCTGAAAAACTATTGGCTTACATCGAATCTTATAAGCAATACTTGAATCGATTCGGCCACTCCTTCGACTCCAATCCCTCCCCAGGCAACAAAGCGGGCGGTCTCAGCAACATCCTCGAGAAGTCCCTCGGCGCGGTAGCCAAAGCCGGCACCACGCCGCTGATGGACGCCGTGGATTACGCGGAGCGCATCGCCACGCCGGGGGTCATTTTCATGAACACGCCGGGCTACGACCCGGTGTCGCTGGCCGGGCTGGCCGCGGGCGGGGTTAACGTCATTGCTTTCACCACCGGCCGGGGCAGCGCCATCGGGTTTCCGACCGTGCCGGTGATCAAGATCGTCAGCAACAGCCCAAGCTACGCCCGGATGCGCGACAACTTCGATGTCAACGCCGGGCTGATCGGCGACGGCGAGAAGACCATCCGCGAGATGGGCCGCGACATTTTCGAGTTGCTGCTCCGGGTGGCCTCCGGCGAAAGGACCGCCAGCGAGCGCTGGGGCCACCGTGAGTTCGTGCCCTGGCGCATCGGGCCGGTGATGTGACTCGGGAGGTGTGCGGTAGACTGGTGAATTCCATGGTTCCTGTTACCCGCAAGTTGTTGCTAGCTCTTGCTCTGGTTGGCGTCACGACCTCGGAAGCGCAGCAGGCACCGCGCGCGCCCGCGCCCGAGAAGCCCGCGGCGACCGTCTCGAAAAAGAAGTCGGCGCTGGACAAGGCCGCTCTCGAGCCGTACATCCGGCACCTGTTCGTGTGGGGTCCCTCCATCCAAGTCAACATCGCCGAACCCAAGCCCTCGGCCGAACTGCCAGGTTTCTTTGAGGTCAAGGTGACCGGCTCAGCCGGCAACGCCAGCCAGGAGGAGACCTTCCTGGTCTCCCGGGACGGCCGGAAGATCCTGAGGGCGGTGATCTTCGACGTGGAGCAGAACCCGTTCAAGCCGGACCTGGACAAGCTGAAGACCCAGTTCCAGCCCAGCTTCGGCACGCCGGGCGCCGCGGTCGTGCTGGTGCAGTTCAGCGACTTCCAGTGCCCCTTCTGCAAAGAGGAGGCCAAACTGCTTCGCCAGAACCTGCTGAGCGCCTACCCCAAGCAGGTGCGGCTCTACTTCAAGGACTTCCCACTCGAGCAGATCCACCCCTGGGCCAGACTGGGAGCCATCGCTGGCCGCTGCATCTTCCGGCAGAACCCGTCCGCCTTCTGGGAATTCTACGACTGGGTCTTCGAGCAGCAGGAGCAGATCACCCCGGACAACCTCAGGGTCAAGGTGCTGGAGTTCGCCAAGGGCAGGCCGGTGGACATCCTGCAACTGACCCGCTGCCTCGACACGCGGGCTACCGAAGCGGAGGTGGACCGCAACGTGGCCGAGGCCAGGTCCTTGCAGGTCAACTCGATCCCAACACTCTTCGTCAACGGACGCCGTCTGGTCGGCCAGTTGGCCTGGCCCAACCTACGCCAGATCATCGACCACGAGATCGAGTACCAGAGGACCGCGCGCAACGCCGGCGAAGAGGCTTGCTGCGAGCTCCCGGCGCTGTCGCCGGCGCCTAAGATCGGGCCTTGAGAGGGATGCTGATGCGATACAGGTTTGCCATTTCCCGGGTTCTCTGCCTGCTGGTGGCGCTCAGCCTGCTGGGCGCCGCCGACATTGATCCTAACCGCTACCTGGCTGACGTCAAGTACCTGGCGTCACCGGAGTTGAAGGGCCGCGGGACGGGAACTCCGGAGCTCGAGCAGGCCGCCGAGTACATCGCCCGGCAGTTCCGGGCCGCGGGCCTGAGGCCGGTCTCGGGCGACAGCTTCTTCCAGCCCTTTCCCGTCACCACCAACGCGCGCTTGGGCGCGCGCAACCGGTTCGAGTCCAGCGACGGTGACCACCAGCGCGCGCTGAGGTTTCAGGAGGACTTCCTGCCGCTCAATTTCTCGGCCAGCGGCACGGTGACCGGGCCGGTGGTGTTCGCCGGCTACGGCATCACGGCCCCGGAGTATCACTACGACGACTACGCGGGCCTGGAGGTCCAAGACAGGTTCGTCCTGCTGCTGCGGCACGAGCCGCAGGAGTTCGACGAGCAAAGCGTCTTCGCGGGAAAGCTGTTCACCGAACACGCGCAGTTCTGGAGCAAGGCGGTCAACGCCAAGATGCACGGGGCGCGCGGGGTCATCCTGGTGACCGACCGCGCCAGCCACCGCGGGGAGGCCGACGAGCTGGAGAAGTTCGGGCGCGCTGCCGGCCCGGTGGACGCCGGCATCGTCTTCGTGCAGGTGAAGGCGGCCATCGCGGACGCCTGGTTCCAGCAGGCTGGAAGGAGCCTCGACGAGTTGCAGGAAGCCATCGACAAGGACCTGAAGCCGCGGTCGTTCGCCTTCCCTGACGCCTTGCGCCTAAACGTCAGTGTGGACCTCGAGCGCGAGACCAGGACGGTGCGCAACGTGGCCGGCTATCTGCCGGGCGAGAGCCCCGAGTACGTGGTAATCGGCGCGCACTACGATCACCTGGGGCTGGGCGAGCAGCATTCGCTCGCGCCGTCGCAGGCCGGAACCCCGCACCTGGGCGCCGATGACAACGCCTCGGGCACCGCCGGCGTGCTGGAGCTGGCGCGCTGGTTCGCCGCGCAGCCGAAGCTCAAGCGCGGGGTGGTCTTCCTGGCCTTCGCCGGCGAGGAGCTGGGGCTGCTGGGCTCCAGCTACTGGGCCAACCATCCGCAGTTGCCCATTGACCAGGCCGTCGCCATGATCAACCTGGACATGATCGGGCGGCTCCGTGATTCGAAGGTCTACATCGGCGGCACCGGCACGGGCACGACGCTCAAGTCTTTCATCGAGCAGGTGGCGCCCAAGCACAAGCTGAAGGCTGATTTCTCCGGCAGCTACGAGGCGGGCTCCTCCGACCACACCTCCTTCACCAGCAAGCAGGTGCCCGCGCTGTTCTTCT
>CAZIRH010000476.1:0-3701 GCA_964541065.1 uncultured Solibacteraceae bacterium | reverse complement strand
GAGTGGTATCGCATTGATCTGTTGTTCTACCACCGCCGCCTGCGATGCCTCATCATTATCGACTTGAAACTCGGCAAGTTCACCCATGCCGATGCCGGGCAGATGAACCTGTATCTGAACTACGCTCGGGAACACTGGACCAACCAGGATGAGAATCCGCCGGTCGGCCTGATTCTGTGCTCCGAGAAGGATGAAGCGGTGGCACACTACGCACTTGGTAATCTCGCCAACAGAGTGCTCGCCAGAGAGTACAAGCTCACTTTGCCTCCCAAGGCCGTCTTTGTTCGAGAGTTGTCCCGTACCAGGAGAGAGCTCCAGGCTGTAAAGCAAGGTCAATAGCTGAATGGCAAACGACCGTGCGCGTGCGCGCGAAGGTACGTGAAGTTCCTATCCCCCGCCGATGCGAGGTCACGATCAGTCGGCCTCGGTTTTCAGGTCCGGTCCAGGTCCGGAGTCCCCCTAGTTTGGCAGTTTAGGTCAATTCAGGTCCAGACCGCAACGCGCTAAGTACTGTGTTTTCAGTGAGGGTTGTCCCATGAGTTGCCCCCACGGGCGCCCCACCGCCCTCAGGTACTCGCTGCGGAACATTCTCGAGGGTTTTCATCGTATATAGCTGGTAGCCGTTACCGAACTGGGCCGGCTGCGTACAGTTGAGGAGAGTGTGAAAGGGAGGAGTACTATGCGCGGCTTCGGATCGGATCTTCGTTACGCGTTGCGGATGCTGGTGAAGTCGCCGGGCTTCAGCGTCGTGGCGGTGCTGACCCTGGCGACCGGAATCGGCGCCAATACGGCCATTTTCAGCATTCTGAACGCGATGCTGCTGCGCCCGCTGCCCTTCGCGGAGCCGGACCGGCTGATCATCGCCCGGGCCACCTTTCTCCCTTTCACCCGGACGAATTTGGTCTCGGCGATGGACTACCGGGACTACCGCGACTCCAGCGACGTCTTCCAGTCTCTGGCGGCCATTCGGGGCTTCCCCACACAGTCCACGATCACCGGTGGGACTGATGCGGAGCGGCTGGCTTCCACCTCCATCTCCCGGGACCTGCTCTCCACCCTGCAAGTGCAACCGCAGATCGGCAGGGCTTTCTCGGCCGAAGAGGACCAGCCGGGCGGAAACCGGGCGGTGCTGATCAGCCATGCCTACTGGCAGAGGCGCTTCGGCGGCTCGCCAGGGGTTGTTGGGCAGCCGCTGGTCATCGACGGGAACCCCTGCACCGTGGTGGGCGTCCTGCCGCCGCGCTTCCGCTTTCTGCTCTCGGTGGACCTGTGGTTCCCCATGGGGGCGGACTCCGTCTCGCGGATGGCCCGGCGCTTCCACAACTGGATCCTGCTGGGACGGCTGAAGCCCGGAGTCACTCCGGAGCGCGCGCAGAGCCAGATGGACGTCATCTCCCAGCGCCTCCAGACGCAGTATCCGGACTCGAACAGGGGCAAAGGCTTGAGTCTGGTTCCGTTGCACTCGATGCTGGTGGAGCGCACCGAGCAGACCGTGCTGATTCTCATGGGGGCGGTGGGGCTGGTGCTGCTGATCGCCTGCGGGAACGTGGCAGGGCTGCTGCTGGCACGAGGCTCGGCCCGGCGGCGCGAGTTTGCCATGCGCGCCGCGCTGGGCGCGTCCTCGGGGCGGATTCTGCGCCAGGTCCTTACGGAGAGCCTGTCACTGGCCGGCGCGGGCGCCCTGCTGGGGGTGGCGCTCGGGCTGGTGCTCCAGCGAGCGCTGGTGAGCGTCATACCGGTCGCCATTTTCGGTGGGTGGGACGTGAAGCTCGATGCCGCGGTCCTGGCTTTCGTTGTTGGGGTGTCCGTGCTGACGGCCTTCCTGTTTGGGATTGCTCCCGCGCTGCGGGCCGGTCGCGGCCATCGGGGCAGTGAGCTCCACGCCGGAACTCGCGCCACGGAAGCCGCCGGCCGGATTCGCCTGCGCGGATTCCTGGTGGCCGGGCAGATCGCCTTGTCCTTGATTCTGCTGGTGGGCGCCGGGCTGCTACTACGCACCCTCATGAACCTTCAGGGTATGAACCTGGGCTTTGACCCGAGCAACCTGATGACCACCGAGATCGCGCTCGCGGGGCCGCGCTACGATGACCCGGCCAGGCGCATTCAGTTCTTCACCGAGTTGCGCGATGGGCTCGGGGCCGCACCGGAGGTCCGGGACGTGGCTATCATCAATCTGCTTCCTGTGCGGGAGCCGAGGAACAACACCCGGGTGTGGGCGGCGGAGAGGTACTCGGGAGATCCTTCGAGCGCGAGCAGCACGTACATTCGCAACGTGGTGCCGGGTTATTTCGAGGCCATGAAGATTCCACTGCTGGCCGGACGCACCATCCAGGATGCCGACCGCACGGTCACCCGTCCCCTGGCGGTTATCAATCAGTCTCTGGCGCGGGTACAGTTTGGCGGCGTCAACCCGGTGGGCCGGACCCTGCTGGCGGATCTTTTCCGCGACCAGCCGGTGCCGCTTGAGGTCGTGGGCGTGGTAGGGGATGAGCGCATGGGTGGCCAGGCCAGCGACTCCCGGCCGGCTTTCTACCAACTCTACTTCCAGACCCCGTCCCGAACCATGCAGGTAGCCGTGCGGGCCAGGGGCGCCCCGGCCCCGGCGGTTCAAGCCTTGCGGGCGGTGGTGAAGAAACTGGACCCCAACATCGCCCTTTCCGAGCTGATCTCGATGGAGGAGTTGATCGGCCGGGCAGTGTTCAATCGCAGGTTCCTGGCCGGGCTGCTGACGAGTTTCGCGGGGGTGGCCGTGTTTCTGGCGGCGCTCGGGCTCTACGGCGTGCTGGCCTTCGAGGTCGCGCGGCGCAGCCAGGAGACTGGCGTGCGGATGGCGCTCGGCGCCAGGGCCTCGCAAGTGGTCGGGCTCTTTCTCCGGCGGGGGATCCTGATGGTCGTCGGCGGTCTGGTGGTGGGCATACTGGGTAGCGTGGCCGCGGCCCGACTGCTGGGCAGCCTGTTGTTTCAGGTGCCCCCCAGTGACGGCCCCACGTTCCTCGGGGCGAGCCTGCTCTTCCTGGCGGTCGCTGCGCTGGCCTGCCTGATTCCGGCCTGGCGCGCCGCGCGGGTCGATCCGGTGGTTTCGCTGCGCGTGGAATGACCGGCCCTCGGGCGCCGGCACCTGCTGGAGAAGGCGCCGGTCTCACCTCATTTCCGGCCGAACCAGGACATCACGAAGAATCTGGTACGGCGCGCCGGCTCTGCCACCAGGTGTTGAGCGTGGTGGCGGCCAGGATCAGCGCACCGCCGGCGATGGCCCAGTGGCTGGGGCGCTCGCCATGCACCAGCCAGGCCCAGATGGGGTTCAGCACCGGCTCGAGCAACAACAGCAGGGAGGCTTCCAGTGCCGGCACGTAACGTATGGCCCGGGTCATGCACAGGTACGCCAGGCTGACTTGAAAGATCCCCAGATACAGCACGACGCCGAGGTCCTGGATCTCAAGTCGCGGCAGCGGCAGCGCCCTCGGCAGGCACACTGCGGACACGATCAGGTTGCCTGCCACCACCGCCGCCATGGAGAACGCCCCAGCCGTCGTGCGCCTCCCGAGCCACCGCAGCCCGGCGACAACGAACGCCCAACTGATACCCGAGAGCGCCGCCAGCACGTTGCCCGAGGCCGGGTACGGGGCCGTGACCACCGCGCGCTCGGCGCCGATGAAGAACAGCGCCATCATGCCATGCCGGCTCCAGCGGTCGGCGATCCA
>CAZIRH010000475.1:0-3703 GCA_964541065.1 uncultured Solibacteraceae bacterium | reverse complement strand
TGGACATCCCCAGGGAGGTCTTGCCCACTCCCGGGGGCCCCACGAAGCACAGGATCGAGCCCTTGGGATTCTTCACCAGGCGCCGCACCGCCAGGAATTCCAGAATCCGCTCCTTGACCTTCTCCAGGCCGTAGTGGTCCGTCTCCAGCACCTTCTCGCCGTATTTCAGGTCCCGGATCTCCTTGGACTTCTGCTTCCAGGGCACCGCCAGCAGCCACTCCAGGTAGTTGCGCGAGACCGTCGATTCGGCCGACATGGGCGGCATGTTCTCCAGCCGCTTCAGCTCCGCCAGGGCCTTCTCGCAGGCGTCCTTGGTCATGCCGGCGGCCTCGATCTTCTTCTTCAGCTCGTCGAACTCGCTCTTCTCGCCGCGCCCCAGCTCCTTCTGGATGGCCTTGATCTTCTCGTTGAGGTAGTACTCCTTCTGGGCCCGCTCCATCTGCCGCTTGACCCGGCCCTGGACGGTGCGGTCGAGGTTGAGCTTCTCGATCTCGATGTCCAGCATCTCGGCCACGCGGGTCAGCCGGTCCACCGGATCGAAGATCTCCAGCAGCTCCTGCTTCTCCTCGATGGTGAGCTGGAGGTTGGCGCCCACGGTGTCGGCCAGCTTGCTGACGTCGTCCACGCGGATGGCGGCGATCATGGTCTCGTAGTTGAGGTTCTGGCTCAACTTGATGTATTGCTCGAACAGCGCGCCCACGCGGCTGACCAGGGCGTCCAATTGCGGCCCGGGCTCGACCTTGTAATGCTGGGTGCGCACGATCGCCCGGAAGAAGCCTTCCTCGGCGTTCACCGCGAGGATCCGGCCGCGCTCGACGCCCTCGACCAGCACCTTGATGTTGCCGTCGGACTGGCGCAGGCTCTGCACGATGTTGACGATGGTGCCCACGCCGTAGATCTCCTCCGGGCGCGGCTCGTCCACCGAGGCGTCGTGCTGCGTGGCCAGGAAGATCTTCTTGTCCTCCGCCAGCGCCTCCTCCAGGGCGCGCACGCTGGAGTCCCGGCCCACCACGAAGGGGGTCATCATGTGGGGGAAGATGACCACGTCGCGCACCGGCATCATCGGCACGCGCTTGGTCTCGGACTTGTCCTTGGCGGTGAGCACGATTTGATTTCAACTCCAGCGACGGGGGCCAGTGCTTCTACTTTGGAGTTTACCACGGCCTGCCCGTAGGGCGAGCCTCCAGGCGCAGCCGGCTTTCCAGCCGGCTCGATTCACCCCGCCTTCTCCAGCAACGCCAGGCTGATCTTCTGCGCCATCACCATCTCCCGGGTGACTAGGAACTCGCGCACCTTCTTGTACGAGGGCAGATAGTACATCAGATCCAGCATCAGGTCTTCCAGGATCATGCGCAGGCCCCGGGCCCCCACCCTCCGCTCCATGGCCAGCGTGGCGATGGCATCCAGGGCGTCGTCGTTGAACCGCAGCCGCACGTTTTCGAACTCGAACAGCTTCTGATACTGGCGGACGATGGCGTTGCGCGGCTTGGTCAGGATCTGGATCAGGGCTTCCTTGTCCAGCTCCTCGAGCACGCCCACCACCGGCATCCGCCCCACGAACTCGGGGATGAATCCGAACTTGATGAGGTCCACCGGCTGCAACTGCTCGAGCAGGTCCAGGTCACGACGGCTGCTGGGAGAGTGCTGGGCGGACTCCCGCTGGCGCTCTTCCGGGCTCAGGAAACCGATGGTCTTGCGCCCGGTGCGGCGTGCGATCACCTTCTCCAGCCCCACGAAGGCCCCGCCGCAGACGAACAGTATGTTGGTGGTGTCCACGGGGGTGAACTCCTGGTGCGGGTGCTTGCGCCCGCCTTGCGGCGGCACATTGGCCACCGTCCCTTCCAGGATCTTCAGCAGCGCCTGCTGCACGCCCTCGCCGGAGACGTCCCGCGTAATGGACGGGTTCTCGTCCTTGCGGCTGATCTTGTCGATCTCGTCGATGTAGATGATGCCCTGCTGGCAGCGCTGCACGTCCCAGTCGGCGTTCTGCAACAGCCGCAGGATGATGTTCTCGACGTCCTCGCCCACGTAGCCTGCCTCGGTGAGCGTGGTGGCGTCCACGATGGCGAAGGGCACCTCCAGCACCCGGGCCAGCGTCTGCGCCAGCAGCGTCTTGCCCGAGCCCGTGGGCCCGATCAGCAGGATGTTGGACTTGGCCACCTCCACGTCCGAGCTGCGCTGCTTGTTCATGTGGACGCGCTTGTAGTGGTTGTAGACGGCCACCGCCAGCTTCTTCTTGGTGGCCTCCTGGCCGATCACGTACTGGTCCAGGTTCTCCTTCAATTCCAGGGGCTTGGGCAGCTTGTGGGGCACGGCGTGGGCTGCCCCGCTGCGGTCGTCCTCCAGAATCGAGTTGCAGACGGCCACGCACTCGTCGCAGATGTAGGCCCTGGGGAACTCGCTGGGAGAGGCGATCAGCTTGCCGACCGCGTCCTGGCTCTTGTGGCAGAAGGAGCAGCGCAACGGTTCATCGAGCCGCTTCACAGCAAGGCCCCTCGGCGGTTAAGCTCTTCACCTGACTGCATTCTGGGGCTCCGCTACCATTATCTCGCTAAGCGAGGAATTGGGCAATCCACTCCTGGGACTCCTTTTTGCTGTCCTGGGGCGCGGCGCGTTTGCCGGGCGGCCCCGGGCGTCGAAGCGCGAGCCTTTGTAGTAGGATGACAGACCGATGCCGACGGGAGCGGAGCTGTTCGTCGATGCGCTCGAGCAACTGGGGCTGAGGGAGATCTTCACCCTGGTGGGCGACCACCTCAACGAAGCCCTGCTCGAAGCCGCCCGCCGGGGCCTGCGTGTTTTCGACATGCGCCACGAAGCGGGCGTCACCCACGCCGCCGACGTCTGGGCGCGCCTCCATCGCCGGCCCGCCCTGGCGATGGTCACCGGCGGCCCGGGTCACACCAACGCGCTCACCGGGATCGCCACAGCGAACCTGGCGGCCAGCCCTTTGATCGCCGTCAGCGGCAGCCGGGCCAGCACGGCGGCCCAGCGTCAGGCCTTTCAGGACCTCGAGCAGAGCGCCATGGTACGGCCCGTGGTGAAGTGGGCCGCTGAAGTGCCGGCCGCCTCCCAAATCCCGTTTTACCTCGGTCGGGCTTGGGCGGAAGCCGTCTCGGGCCGCATGGGCGCCGTGCATCTCACCATTCCGGTTGATGTGTTCCGCGGCCAGGCGCCCGGGCCGGCGGTCGTTCCCGTGCCCGCTGCGGCCGCGCCGCAGCCGGACCCGCGCGAGATTGACCGCGCCCTGGCCCTGCTCGAAGCCGCCGAGCGCCCCATCGTCATCGCCGGCAGCGGCATCTGGTGGGCGCGCGCCGAGGACGAGCTGCGCCTGTTCATCGAGCGCACCTCGCTCCCGCTCTACACCATCACCATGGCGCGCGGGCTGGTCCCCGATGACCATCCGCTGGTGATGGGCTACCCCGACCCGGCCCTCTGCCCCACCGTGCTCGAGGCCTTCCGCGAAGCCGACCTGTTTCTCATCCTCGGCAAGCGCCTCGACTTCCGCCTGGCGCTGGGCGGCCCGCGCCTGTTTCCGCCGGAAGCCAAGTTCATTCAGGTGGACATTCACCCCCAGGAACTGGGGATGAACCGCCGGCTGGAGGTGGGCATCTGCGCGGACCTCAAGGCCACCTTGGCCGCGTTTCTGGGGGCGCTGGGCCGCAGCGCCTGGCCCGCGGGAGCCTGGCTCGACCGCCTGCGCGCT
>CAZIRH010000474.1:0-3748 GCA_964541065.1 uncultured Solibacteraceae bacterium | reverse complement strand
GTCCGCCGCGGACGTTGCGGGCAAATGGTCGGCGGAAATCGACACTCCCATCGGCCTGCTGAAATACACCTACGTGTTCAAAGTCGATGGCGCGAAGCTCACTGGCAGGGCGACTTGGGAAAAGGGAGACTCGGAGATTCGGGAAGGCAAGGTAAGCGGGGACGAGATCTCCTTCGTCGAGATGATGCGCATCGAGGATCAGGACATCCGCATCGAGTACAAAGGCAAGGTGTCCGGCGACGAGATCAAGTTCACTCGCAAGGTAGGGGATTTTGCGACGGAGGAATTCGTCGCCAAGCGGGCGAAGTAGTTGGAACACACCCTCGACACAACGCGATTGAAGCTCTTCATCGGCGGCCAGTGGCGAGATGCGGCCGCGGGCGGACTCACCGAGGTCCGCAATCCCGCCACCGAGGAGGTGGTGTGCCGCGTTTCCTATGGCGGCGCCCGCGATGCCGAGAGCGCCATCCAGGCGGCCGCGGCGGCGTTCCCCGGCTGGGCCGGTCTTTCGGCGTGGGAGCGCTCGCGCTACTTGCGCCGCGTCTCGGAGGTGATCCGCGCGCGCCTGGAGGAGTACGCGCGCTGGATGACGCTGGAGATGGGCAAGCCCCTCGCCGAAGCGCGCGCCGAGGTCAACGCGACGGCGGACTACTTCGAGTGGTTCGCCGAGGAAGCCAAGCGGGTTTACGGCGATATCGTGCCCGCGCACACCGCCCGCAAGCGGCATTGGGTCATCCGCCAGCCCCTGGGTGTCGCCGCCGCCATCTCGCCCTGGAACTTCCCTTCGGTGCTGCCCGCGCGCAAGATCTCGGCGGCGCTCGCGGCCGGCTGCACGCTGGTCGTTCGCCCGGCCACGCAGACGCCGCTGTCGGCCCTGGCCATCGTTCAGGCCTGTGACGACGCCGGCCTGCCGCCGGGCACGGTGAACCTGGTCACCGGCCCCTCCGCGGAAGTCGGCCCCGTGCTCTTGTCGCATCCGGCGGTCCGGAAAGTCAGCCTCACCGGCTCGGTCGAGGTCGGACGCATCATCGCGCGCGACGCCGGCTACCAGCTCAAGAAGGTTTCGCTCGAACTCGGCGGCAGCGCGCCCATCCTCATCTTCCAGGATGCCGACCTCGAGCAGGCCGCCCGCCAGACTGCGCGCGCGAAGTTCCGCAACATGGGCCAGGTGTGCATCGCCATCACGCGCATCTTCGTCCAGGAATCCGTGCGCCGGAAGTTCGAGGAAATCCTGGTGTCCGAAGTCCGCAGCATGCGCATCGGCGACGGGCTGGAAGAAACCACCGAACTCGGCCCGCTGGCGAATCTGGACGGCCTGAAGAAAACCGAGGAGTTCGTGGCGGACGCCCTGGGCAAGGGCGCCCGCTTGCTGTCCGGCGGCACGCGCCCCGCCGGCTTCGACCGCGGCTACTTCTACGAGCCCGCCGTGCTCACCGACGTGCCGGATTCGGCGCGCGTGCTGCACGAGGAGCCTTTCGGTCCCATCGCTCCCGTGTGCGGCTTCCGCGACTTCGAGGAGGCCGTGGCTCGGGCCAACGACACTCCGTTCGGCCTGGCCGGCTACGTGTTCACCAACGACCTGCGGACCGCCCTGCTGGCCAGCGAGCGGCTCGAATGCGGCATCGTCGGGGTGAACGATCTGGTCCCCGCCACGCCGCAGTGCCCCTTTGGCGGCATCAAGGACAGCGGATTCGGACGCGAGGGCGGCTACCAGGGATTGGACGAGTTTCTCTACGCCAAGTACATTTCGCTGGGACTCTGAGCAGGCACACGTGCGGCTCGCTTTGAGAGATGATGGACTTGATGCTTCTCAGTCGCGCCCGTAGCTCAGGTGGATAGAGCGGCTGGCTTCGAACCAGCAGGCCGGGGGTTCGAGTCCCTCCGGGCGCGCCAGGTAAGCCCTTTCAAATCAGTTCACTACGGCGCTTCTCCCGGAAGGCTGCGCACTCGCGGTTTCGGGGGTATGCCCAATAGTATGCCCACTCCCTGCAACTCGGGCCTTCTCCATGGCCTCCCGGATTGTCTCCGCCTGCGGGTGGATGTACCGCCGGGTGATTGCCATGTCCCGGTGGCCGGCCAGGTGCGCCAACGTCCACGGGTCCATGTGCGGCGCCCACCGGGTCAGGCAGGTGTGGCGCATCGTGTAGACGGGAAAGCGCTCGACCTTCGCTTCCGCGCAGGCCCGGAGATGCTGCCGCTTCACGCTGGCCGGTTCGATGTGGCCGGAGCGGGTCTGGGCTGGGAAGACCCACTCGCCGCCGGTGGCCGCCGCCCGGCGCATCTCCAGGACAGCCTCGACTCGTTGAGAGACTGGGATGTGCCGGCGCGCGCTCTCCGTCTTGCCGTAGTGAATCTCAATGCCGCCGTCCCGGACGTTCTCCCAGCGCAAGCGGAAGCCCTCCTCGGGGCGCAACCCGCAGTCCAGCAGGATTGATGCCACGTCGGGCCCCCCCCAACCTTGCCGCAGCCCCTCCGATCGGTCCTGGGGCTTCTCTGCGTGAAGGACGGGGGATTCTGCCGCTACGGGGCCTTCCAGATCACCTTCCCCGCCGCGTCGGACAGACCCAGGCTCGGCCTTCCGTCGGAGAGGACGGCCACCATCACCCGCAGCCCCCCCGCCGCATCGCACAAGCCCAGAACTGACTTTCCGTCACCGAACATGGCCAGCATCGCTCGCGTCTCCCCCGCCGCGTCGAACACGCGCAGGTACGGGGTTCCGTCAGGGTCGACGGCCAGTACTGCCCGCGTCACTCCCGCTCCGTCCGATAGCGCGACACCCGCGGTCCCATTGGGAAGCACGCTCATGTTCACTCGCAGGCGCCCCGCCGCGTCGGACAGGAACAGAGTCGAGAGTCCGTCAGGGTCGGCGCCCAGGGCTGCCCGCACCTCCCCGGCCGCGTCCACCACCTCGAAACGCCGCGCTCTCACCACTTCAGCCACAGCACCTTCCTCAAACGGTTCCATCGTCCTTCACCTCCCGATGCTGGCGATCATACCTCTTCCCCTGGCCGCCGTGAACCGGTTCCTGCGATTGCAGGCCCTACAGCGCGCCGGGGCCTCCCCGTGGTGGTCACCCAGGCCACGCCGGATGCGGCCAGGCCGACTTCTGCACCGGCGCGCGCCACTCGACGGAGTCGACGGGATAGAAGACGGCGCGGCGACTTACTTCGTAGAGCCGCGCATCTTCCGGCGGCCCCCGAGAGATACGGAGCGCTGCGCTGTCATGTCACGGGCCGCCTTCATGACCCCCGAGCAGCGCTCGGACGGTGCGCGCAAGGCGGCGGCTGCGCGCCAAGCGAAGCGCAAGAAGGGAGCGTGAAAGGGCACTCGCGCGTGCAGCCGCAGAGCCGGGGCCGGCGAACGCGGCTTATGCCGTCGACCAGGGGACGCCGTACAGCCCCGAACCGCCTAGGTCCTGCGTGGCACGTGAACCGGTGTCGCGAGGCGGATAGTAGACGACTGGCCGCGGTGGCTCATCCGCTGCGGGCGGGATCGGTACTGCGGAACTGGCGGCAGCTTCGAGCAGCACTCGCCCATCGCTCAGGATCCTAACTGCGACGTTCAGTGTCATGACACATCCACTCCGATTATATCATTAAAACTCGTTCACATGGGTTTCCATTTGCCGCCGTACAGCCTGCCCTCGAAGCCAACTGTGGGCGATTGTCGTGCGATCTCCTGGGCAATGATCGGCGGCATTTGCTGAAGTACTTGAGCTAGAAGCTGCTGGAGCAGTTGCTGCACGGGC
>CAZIRH010000473.1:2416-3750 GCA_964541065.1 uncultured Solibacteraceae bacterium | reverse complement strand
GCGGCATGTTCAGCCGCGTGGCGGCCCGCTACGATCTGCTCAAGCACCTGCTCTCCTTCGACCAGGACCGGCGGTGGCGCGCCCGCACCGTGCGGCGCGTTGAAGAGATCCTGCGGCGGCCCAGCGCGTGCGTGCTGGATCTCTGCTGCGGCACCGGCGACCTGCTGCTGGCGCTCCAGGCCCGCTGCGACAGCCCCGTACTGGGTTGCGACTTCTCCCGCACCATGCTGGAGCAGGCGCGGCGCAAGCGCCCCGGCGCGCTATTCGTCGAAGCCGACGCCCTGCGCCTGCCACTGGCCGACCGGTCGCTCGACCTGGTCACCATCGCTTTCGGCTTGCGCAATCTGAGCGGCTACGGCGCGGGCCTCGAGGAGATGCGCCGCGTGCTGCGCCCCGGAGGCACGTTGGCCATCCTGGAGTTCTCGCAGCCCCCAGGCTGGCTGTGGGCGGCGTTCTACGGCTTCTACTCGCGCCACCTACTGCCGCTCGTGGGCGCCCTCATCTCCGGCCACCCGAGCGCTTACCGCTACCTGCCCGCCTCGGTGAGCCGCTTCCCGTCCCCGCAAGAGCTGGCCGCCGCGATGCGCGCCGCCGGCTTCGCGGAGGTCTCCTTCGAGCCGATGAGCGGGGGGATCGTCGCGCTGCACCTGGGGCGAGCTTGACCGGGGTTCGCGCAAAGAGCGCAAAGGACTCGCAAAGCTCGCAATCCTGGTTGATCTGCAAACCCTGGCGTGCTTGGCGCGAAACTCGCCTATTCCTCAGGCAGGCCGTTGACCAAGCGCGTGATCCCGTTCTTGATCAGAGCGACGTTGAAGTTGACGAGCAGACCGAGGCGCTTGCCGCTCAATCGCACGTACGTCAACAGTTGCTTCTTGTGAACCGGGGCAACCTCCTCGACCGACTTGATCTCGACGATCACCTTCTCCTCGACGACGAGATCGGCGCGAAAACCGGCATTGAAGCTCATGCTCTTGTACGCCACGGGGACAGGCTGTTGTCGGAGGACATGCAACCCCCGCTGATGCAGTTCGTAGGCCAAGGCGGCCTCGTAGACGGACTCCAGCAGGCCGGGGCCGAGCGCGCGGTGGACTCCATAGGCCGCATGTACGACCTCGCGGGCAATCTCATTCTCGGTCACACCATAGAAGTCCCCTGCCGGCCGGCTTTTCTCCCGGAATCTTCGAACCGGGTTCGCGCAAAGAGCGCCAAGGGCGCGCAAAGCTCGCAATCCTGGTTGATCTGTAAACCTTGGCGTTCTTTGCGCGATTTTGGCGTGCTCGGCGCGAAAGGCGCGCAAAGAGCGCA
Organism: uncultured Solibacteraceae bacterium; assembly: GCA_964541065.1. Classification (GTDB taxonomy): domain Bacteria; phylum Acidobacteriota; class Terriglobia; order Bryobacterales; family Bryobacteraceae; genus VFZS01. Next base: position 2,445 of record CAZIRH010000473.1, on the reverse strand, counting down.
ATCCTGGTTGATCTGCAAACCCTGGCGTG
>CAZIRH010000473.1:0-2316 GCA_964541065.1 uncultured Solibacteraceae bacterium | reverse complement strand
TGTAAACCTTGGCGTTCTTTGCGCGATTTTGGCGTGCTTGGCGCGAAAGGCGCGCAAAGAGCGCAAAGGGCCCGCAAAGCTCGCAATCCTGGTTGATCTGTAAACCTTGGCGTTCTTTGCGCGATTTTGGCGTGCTTGGCGCGAAAGGCGCGCAAAGAGCGCAAAGGGCCCGCAAAGCTCGCCATCCTGGTTGATCTGCAAACCCTGGCGTGCTTGGCGCGAAAGCGCCCCTACCGCAGCGGCACAAACCGGCAGTAGGTGGCGATGCGCCAGGCGAGCTCACCGCCCACCTTGCGGATGACGCGCAGTTCCTGTTCCCAGCCCCCGCCCACGGGGATCACCAGGCACCCGCCCTCTTTGAGCTGCTCGATCAGCGCGGCCGGCACGTCGTCGGCCGCCGCCGCCACCGAGATGGCGTCGTAGGGCGCGCACTCCGGCCAGCCCTTCGAGCCGTCGCCACAAATGACCGTGATGTTGGCGGCGTGCCCGGTCTTCTCCAGGTTCTTGCGCGCCATCTCGGCCAGCTCGGGAATCAGCTCGAGGGTGATCACCTTGGCGGCGAGCGCACCCAGCACCGCCGCATGGTAACCGCAACCGGCGCCCACTTCGAGCACCGTCTCCGTCCCGGTGAGCTCCAGGCATTGGGCCATCAGGGCCACCATGTAAGGCTGCGAGATGGTCTGGCCGTGGCCGATGGGAGCCGGATCGTCGGCGTAGCTGGCCCCGCGGTACGGCGAGGGAACGAACTCCTCGCGCGGGATTTCCAGCATCGCGGCCAGCACCCGGTCGTCACGGATGCCCCGGGCGCGAAGCTGCTTCTCCACCATCCACCGGCGCTGCTCCACCCACTCCATGCTGGCACCACCCGCGGCGGTCAGCTTCCAGCTTACTTGAAGCGCCTCTTGTAGAGGAAATCCAGGCCGAACAGCCCGTTTTCTTCGCGCAGGGCGACCACCGACCACTCCTTGGTGATGCCCCACTCGATCCGCATGGCCTGTTCCTGCGCGCGGGTGAGGTTGGTGATGTAGGTGAAGGTGAGGGTGGGCGAGAGCTGCTGCTCGAGTGTCACGCGCGCTTCCGGCGTGCCGGTGGTGCCCGAGATAGTGGGGTCGATCTTCAGGCGGCTGACCCCGAAGAAGCGTTGCAAGCGGCCGGCCAGCGGCGTGGCGATGGCCTGGCCCATCAGGGCGGTCGCGCCCGCCTGCTCCCAGCTCTGCGATTGGGAGGTGCGCGCGCCGACCAGGCCCGGAGCGGAGGCCGGCTCGCGGCCGGTGGCCAGCAGGCCCACGATGTCGGCAAGCTGGAGCGGCGGATCCGAGCGGTAGGCGACGTTCATCTTGGTGATGGGGCCGCTGAGGGTCAGCGTCACGTCCACGCCGCGCACCTTGGTCTGTAAGTCCAGTTTCACGATGGGCTCGATGCGCCCCGGGTTGACGAAGCTGATCTCGCCCGAGTCGATGGTGTACTTGTTGCCGAAGAACAGCACCTCGCCCTGGTTGACCAGCACCCGGCCCAGCAGCGCCGGGCGCCCCGGGTCGCCCCGCAGCCGGAGGTCGGCCTCGGCCTGGAGGCCGCGGGTGAGCGCCGTCTCGAGGCGTGCCTGCGGCGCCGTCCGGACGCGCACGTCGAAGCGCAAGCCTTCGGTGAACATGCCGGGGCGAGTCGGCGGCGGCGCCGGCTGGACGCTGGCCGCCAGCAGCGAGCCTAGGTCGGTTTGCGGGTTAAAAGAGATCCGGGTGATGATGGCTTCGCCCCCCAGCAGGCTGCGCTCGCTGGTGCCGGTCAGATTCAGCAGGGCGTTGGCGGTGACACTGGCGCCGGTGGGATCCCGGTAGCGCACCTGCTCGGCACGGGCCTGCAAGTGGTAAGTCACCGGCGTACCGAAGCCCACGAACCCGGTCACGGCGACCCGGCCGCCGCCGCTCTCGGCCCGGAAGCGCTCCAGCGCGGCGCGGTCCCGGTAGAGGAACGCCACCGCACTGATGCCATCGAGGCCGTTGGGCAGACCGGCCAGATACAGCGCACCGTTCTGGATCTCGGCCCGGCCGTAAACTTCCGGGCGCTCGAGCGGGCCGCGGAAGACCGCGTCCAGCAGCAGCTTTCCGGAAGAGGTCAACTCCGGATCCAGGTTCTTGAGCACCGCCAGATCCACCGTCCCTTGCAGGCGGACGTTCCACAGCGGCTTCGCCCGGAACGTGACGGTTCCCGAAACACTGGCCTCTGTGCCGAGGCCGGTCCAGTCGGCCTTGCGGATGGTGGCGCCCTGGAGGTCCACGTCCACGCGCACCGGGCCGCGGTTTCTCAGGCCCAGGTCGG
>CAZIRH010000472.1:0-3759 GCA_964541065.1 uncultured Solibacteraceae bacterium | reverse complement strand
AGTAGGGGATCAGGCGCAGGGTGACGGGGCGCGTGCGGCGTGCGCCCGAGGCCGTCAGCGCCGCGTAGAGCGGCTCCTCGGTCAATGGCTTCTCGCGGACCGCGCCACGGTGCTCGATGAGCATCACGCCGCCCAGCAGATCCGGCCTCCAGAGCGCGCGCGGGCGGGCGTCGGGAGTGAGCACCGCATCGAACAACGAAGGGACGCCCTGCTGGTCCACTTGCTCGGCCGCATAGACCAGCGGGCCCAGTTCGAGGGCCGCCCGGCCCACGTTCTCGCTCACCCGGGGATTGGCTGCCGTTAGCCGCGGCCGCACCTCGAGCGTGAGAACGACCTTGTCGCCCGCCTGCCACTGGCGCCGCAAGGCCAGGTACTCGCCCGGGCGAATCGCCGGCTTCCACGGCTGCCCGTTCACGGTGATCTTGGCCGAGGGCGACCACGCGGGTATCCGCAAAAACACCGTGAACTCGCGCGGCTCGGCAGGCGTCACGGTGAGCTCGACGGCGCCCTCCCAGGGGTAGCGGGTCTTCTGCTCCAGCCGCAGTCCTTTCCAGTCCAGCCTCGAGCTGTGGTAGAGGTGCACGTACACGCCGTCCGCGCTCAGCGAGTACATGTACCCGGGCAGCGAGGCCAGAATGCGCTCGATGTTGGGCGGGCAGCAGGTGGTGTCGTACCACGGGTTGCGGATCCTCTCCAAGCCCAGTTCGAGCGGGTTGCGGTAGCAGTACAGCGTGCCGTCCAGCGACATGCCCGAGTTGATGCCGTTGTACAGCGCCCGCTCGATGACGTCCGCAAAGCGGGCCTCCCCGGTGGCCGCCAGCATGCGCCAGTTCCACATCAGGTTGCCGATGGCGGCGCAGCTTTCGGTGTAGGCCTGGCGGTTGGGCAGCTCGTAGGGCTCCCCGAAGGCCTCGCCCGCGGCGCGCGAGCCCACCCCTCCGGTGAGGTACATCTTGGCCGTCACCATGTCGCGCCACAAGCGCTCGAGCGTCTTCCAGTACGCGGCGTCGCCGGTCTCCAGGAAATAGTCCGTGGCGCCGCTGGCCGCGTACATGGCGCGCACGGCGTGGCCTTCCAGTTGCGTGCGCTCGGTGAAAGGTCTGCCGCTGAACATGTAGCGCAGCTCGGACTCGCGCAGCTTCAGCCGCTCGCGCTCGACGCCGCTCAAGACGTAGCGGGCCAGTTCCAGGTGCCGCGGGTCGCCTGTGACCCGGTACAACTCGATCACCGCCAGCTCGAATTCCGGATGACCCGTGAGCAGCGGCCGCTTCGCGGGGCCGAAGCCCTCCGCCAGGTAGTTGACGAACTTGATGCCCGCGTCCAGCAGCCGCCGGTTACCTGTGGCGCGGTAGTAGGCGATGGCGCCCTGGAGCATGTGCCCGAGGCAGTACAACTCATGCCCGCGCTGCATCTCGGAGAAGCGCAGCCGGAGGCGGTCATCGACGTAGTACGTGTTCAGGTACCCGCTCGGCTCCTGCGCCGCGACGATTTCATCGATCAGGCTGTCGATCCGGGCGCGCAGTGGGGGCCGATCCTCCGACTGGAGCACGAAGGCCGCGGCCTCGATCCACTTGTAGGCATCCGAGTCGGTGTACAGCGGCCCGCGGCGCGGCGCCTGCTTGCGGCCGCTCACGCGCCGGAAATTGTCCACCACGCCGTGCTCTTCCAGGAGCTGGAGCATCGTAGGAATGCTGCGCTCGACGTTCACGCGCATCCGGGCGCTCCAAAAGCCCTCGCCCATCCGCACCGCCCGGACGGGCACGGCCTTCAGCCGGGCGTGCGGCGAGGCATCGACATGCAGGATCCCCTGCGATCGCCAATCCGGCTCGGCGGCGCAGGACGTGACGGCGGCGGCCACCAGCAACCACAAGACTCTCGGGAAAGGCACACGCACCTCACTCTCCTCTCCGGCGTCCGATCGGCTCCACCAGGCGCGGCGCCGGGCGCGTGTTGTACTGCCTCCGGTAGGCCGCCAGTGCGGCATCGTCCGGATACCGCTCGCCGGCCGCGTAAGGGTAGCCGCTCATGGCGTGGAAGGGCAGCGGCTCGACGCTCTGGGAGAAAGCCGTGTTCGCGTCCTGGTCCTTCTCCCAGCCATCGACCTGGAGCAGGAAGTCCCGCTTCCAGCCGGGCGGCAGCGCGGGCAGGGCGGCGGAGTTGAACACCAGGCGGACCTCGTCGCCGGAGGCCATGATGACGAAGCGGTCATCAGGCTCCAGCAAGAGCTCGCGGACATCGCCGTAACGGGTATAAAGCCCCGGCGTGGGGTTCCACGGGGCTACAGGCGTCGCGGCAGCGTAGGTGAACGCCTCCGGCTGCCTGCGCTCGGGCTGGATCGCGGGCCTCGAGAAGCCGTGGAAGCGCAGCTCGGCGCGCTCGGCCTCCAGCGCGGTCAGGCGCACGGGCGGCGGTACGGTCTCCTCACTCAGGAAGATCTCGTCCCAGTAGACGCACAGGTTCGTCACGATGCGCACGGCGCGCGCCGTCGAGAGGAACTTGCCGCTAAGGTCCACCACGATGGTCTTGGGCATGCCCGCCGGGATGCCCATGTCCTGGATGACGGTCTGCCAGCGCCCCGTGGCGTCTTTCACCTGCAAGTAGGGCAGGACCAGCCCGCCGCGGCCCTCCTGCGCCACGCCGAGGAAGGTGCTGCCCTCGGCCCAGTCCACCCAGCCATGGAGCACCAGCACGGCGCGGCCATCGGGCGCGGTTCCTCGGGGGAATTCGAGTTCTAGCGCATGCATCCCGGCCACGCCGGAGGCGTTGCGGCGGAACCCCTCCGGGTAGGCGCGGTCACGGCGGAGCAGCTTGGGCAGCACGTCGCGCCCGCCCTCGTCCACCGCCCGCTCGGGGTGGATCCTACGGGCTGCCCCGTACAGGCGAAACTCGGGGAACGGCGGCGCTTTGAACTTGTCGTTGGTGAAGACCTCGATCCCCGCCGGATGATCCACCGCCGTCAGCCGCACCTGGTCCACGTAGGAGACCTCGCGCAGCTCGTTCACCAGGCGGACATCGTAGCGGCCGCCGACGGCGGCCAGAGCGCGGCCGGGGATCTGGACGTACTCGTCATGGTCCACCGGGAAGTACTGGCCCTCGCCCGCGCTGGCCCCCAGCGGCGCCACGCCCAGCACGTCGGCGATGAACTGGAACTCCTGCCCGTTCCAGGCGTAGATCATGGGGCACGAGCCCGACAGGCGTGGGGCCTCCTTGTAGCTGGCCGTTTGGGCGGCGGGCTGCTCCGGCTGGTTCTGGATCATGCCGTTGGGCCAGGTGATGCGCACCGCGTCGGCCTCTTTGTAGGACCGGAGCCCGAATAGCAGCGGCAGGCCCTGGTAGAGTTTCTTCTGGTAGTGAGCGCCGGCTTTGACCTCGATCTCCGCGCCCGCGCCGAGCCTGAGGTTCTTGACGCCGCTCAGTCCCACGCGCACCCAGCGGTTGCCGCTGGCCGTGCGGTTGTAGAGCAGGTGCAGGCTGCCATCAAGGGCCACCGCGGCCACGTCCGCGCGGCCGTCCTGGTCGAAATCCGCCTCGGCCCAGGCGGCCGCGCGGAGCAACCCCGCGGCGCTCTCTGCCGCGGCGAACTGGCCCAGACCGCGGTTGCGGTGCACGGCGCCGCCGGCCACCAGTTCGAGGGCCCCGCGGTTGGACAGGTCCGCGAGAACGAAGGCGCCCGAAGCGGGCGTGGTGACGGCTCCCAGCGTGCCGTGGCGGTTCATCAGCACAGCGACGCCTTTCGGGCCGCGGAAGGCCACCTCCAGC
>CAZIRH010000471.1:0-3760 GCA_964541065.1 uncultured Solibacteraceae bacterium | reverse complement strand
CGACCTCGGCGGCCCGGAGCTGCTGGTGGCCAAGACCGACCCGATCACCTTCGCCGCCGAGGACATGGGGCAGTACCTGCTGGCGGTGAACAGCAATGATCTGGCCACGGTCGGGGCCCGGCCGCGCTGGCTGCTGGTGACCGCGCTGCTGCCCGAAGGTGTCGCGCGGGACCGGGTCTTCGGCATTCTGGACGGGGTGAACCGCGCTTGCGCGGAGGCCGGCGTGACGGTGGTGGGCGGGCACACCGAGATCACCGTGGGGCTGGAGCGGCCCATCCTGATCGGCTGCCTGCTGGGCACGGTGCCGCGCGAGCGGCTGGTGCGCACCTCCGGGGCGCGCGTGGGCGACGCCATCTTGCTCGCCGGGGGGATTGCCATTGAAGGCACCGCCATCCTGGCCGCAGAACACGCTGGCGCGCTGGCGGCGCGGGGCGTCGAGCGCGCGGTGATCGAGGCGGCCGCAGGCTGGCTGCGCTCCCCCGGCATCTCGGTGCTTCCGGCGGCAGGGGCGCTCCACGCCACGGGCGCGGTCCACGCCACGCACGCTCCCACCGAAGGCGGCCTCCTCCCCGCGCTGCACGAGCTGGCCGATGCTGCGGGCGTGGGCCTGCGCATCGACCACGCCGCCATTTCGGTCCTGCCCGAATGCCGGGTGATCTCGGAGGCGCTGGAGCTCGATCCGCTGGCCCTGCTGGCCTCCGGGGCGTTGCTGGCAACGCTGGAGCCCGCGGAGGTTCCGGCGGCGCTGGACCGGCTCGCCGCCGCGGGCATTGCCGCGGCCCGCATCGGCGCAGTGGTCCCCGCGTCTGAGGGGCGGGTGTTCGTCGCTGGCGGCTGCCTGTCCCCCTTGCCCGCATTCCCGCGGGACGAACTGGCGCGCTACCTGGAGTCGTTGTAGCGCCAGGGCGCGCGCCTCTGCCGACGACTGGTGAGCGAAGCGCGCTATGATGCTTCAGGAGGAAACATGCCGAACATCCCATGCCCCATGACCCGGCGCAGCTTCTCGTGGACGCTGTGCGGGGCGCCGTTCTCGTTGGCGCTCACGGCGGCCGAAGCGGAGGCGATGCCGTGGAATGAGCCCGCCAGGGTGGCCAGAGTGTACCTGGCGTCGAAGCAGGTTCACTGGCCGCGGCCGGACCTGGACGTGGAGCGGGAGGTGGCCGACGTCGAGGCGCGGCTGAGGGAAGTGGGGCGGAAGAACGCCCACAACGTGCGGTTGGTGGGCGGCGAGGTGCTGCGCGCGGATGAGGAGGTGCGGCCGTGGCTCGGGCGCATGGGCGACATCGACGGGGTCTTGATCGTCCCCGTGACGCAACCCATTGGGCCGCTGCGCGCGCTGATCGACGCGGTGGAAGTCCCGGCGCTGTTCTTCTCGCGGCCCTACGCCACGCACGCCTGGTCGGGGATCGCGGCGACGCGCCGCCGGGAGAAGAAGAAGCTCGACGTGGTGGCGACCTCCAGTTACGGGGACCTGGATCCCTACATGCGCATCTTCCGCACCGTGCATCACTTGCGCAAGAGCAAGATCCTGGTGGGTGCGGCGAAGTCGGCGGGGCGGCAGGCCACTATGGATGCCTACACCAAGCAGTTCGGCACCGCCATGACGTACGTGGACCACAACGAGCTGAAGGCGGCCTTCGAGGCCACCGACGCGGCCAAGGCGCAGAAGCTGGCCGACGAGTTCACGCGCGCAGCGCTCAGGGTGGTCGAGCCGACGCCCCAGGAGATTCATGGCGCGCTGCGGTTCTACCTGATGGCCCTGGACCTGATGAAGCGCCAGCAGGCCAACGCCTTCACCATCGACTGCTTCGGAAGCTGGCCGGTCAGTCAGATGGTGGCCTATCCGTGCATCACCTGGTCGAAGCTGAACGACGTGGGGATGTACGGGGTGTGCGAGGCCGACCTGCACTCGACCATGACGCAGATCCTGGTGACCGGCTACTCGGGGATGCCGGGGTTCGTCTCCGATCCCGTGTTCGACACCAGCCGGAACGAGGTCATTCACGCGCACTGCGTGGCGGCCACTAAGATGAAGGGAGTGCACGGGCCATCCTACCCGTACAGCATTCGCCATCACCTGGAGACGGCCGAGGGGGCGGTGCTCCAGGTGCTGATGCCCTCCGGTGAGACGGTGACCGTGGGCCGCTTCGACGGGCCGGGGCGGTTCCTGGTCTCGACCGCCGAGGTCACCGGCGCCGTGGACAGCGACCGCGGGTGCCGCAGCCAGATCCGCACGCGGGTGAAGGACGCCGAGAAGTGGTTGCAGGCCTTCAGCGCGGGCCTCCACCGCGTGATCTTCTACGGCGACCACACCCAGGCCCTCGAGCGCATGGGGCGGCTGCTGGGCTTCGAAGTGGTGCAGGAGATGTAAGCGCTGCACCCGCTTGACTTCCCCGGCCCGGCCGTGATAGGAATGTGTACGGTGGCTTATTCGCCATCAAGGGGTGTAATCTGACCGTACGAGGGAGGTAGCCGTGCGTGTGCATTGGTTCACAGTAGCAGTGCTGCTCTTGGTCGCCGCCACAGCGGTGGCTCAAACCGACCGTTCGACTTTGCGTGGAACGGTCACCGATCCTACGGGGGCCCTGGTGCCGGGCGCCGAGATCACCATCACCGAGCTGGCCACCAACATTGAGGCGCGGAAGATCGCTTCCGACTCCAACGGCAACTACGAGGTTCCGGGTCTCAAACCGGGCACGTACCGCATGAAGGCGGACAAGGCCGGTTTCCGAAGCTTCGTGGCCGATGGCGTGCTGCTCGACGCCGGGCAGGTTCGCCGCGTGGACATCGCGTTACAGGTGGGGACCACCGCGGACACCATCACGGTCGAGGCGGGCGCGGCGTTGATCCAGACCGAGACCGGAACGATCTCCGGGGAGTTGGACAAGAAGAAGTTCCTCGATCGGCCGCTGGTGGACGTCTACCCGTCCCCGCTGGCCCTGATGACCACCATGCCGGGCATCCAGGGCAACGGCTGGAACCTGGTGATGGCGGGCATCTCGGACCGCAACAAGCAGACCTGGGCCATGGACGCCATCGCCAACGACACCTCTGGTGACCAGCTCGACAACCCCAGTTTCTTCGAGACCGTGCAGGTCACCCAGGTGTCGAGCAACGCCGACAGCTCGCGGGCCACGAACTTCAACATGATCTCCAAGCGCGGCACCAACGACTGGCACGCTTCGGCGTACTACAAGCACGAAAACTCCGCGCTGAATGCGCGGGATTTCTTCGACTTCAAAGCGAAGAAGAGCCCGTACATCTTCCACGAAACGGACGTGGACCTGACCGGTCCGATCATCAAAGACCGGACCTTCTTCTTCGTGGCCTGGTTCCACCAGAACATTCCGTTGGGCTCCTGGACCAACAGAAACACCGCCACGCTGCAAATGCGCGCCGGCGATTTCAACGAGTACACCACCGCCATCCGAGACCCCCTGAACAGTAACCAACCTTTCCCCAACAAGACCATCCCGGCCAGCCGGTTCAACGACGTCTCGAAGAAGGTGATCGACCTCTACATTCCCCAGCCCAACCAGGGCGACCCCCACAGCGTCACCAACAACTACGGCTGGTATTTTCCGTACAACTCCGACCTTTATAAAGGTGATTGGCCGTTCCTGCGCGTGGACCACAGGATCAGCGACAAGAACAACGTCTTCGTGCGGTGGATGCGGCGGCTGACGCCTTATATCCGGCCCGGTTCGGGCTTCGAGTGGTCCACCTACACGCAGAAGCGGGACCACCGGCAGACGGTCAT
>CAZIRH010000470.1:0-3762 GCA_964541065.1 uncultured Solibacteraceae bacterium | reverse complement strand
TTGAGTCATTGCTGTTAACCGGCTAATCTTTGGGGCACGCTCTTCCGATGGCCGTCAGCGGAAAGCGTTATTCTTTTCCAGTTGAGATTCTTGTTTGGGAGGCGGGGCTCCACTTCGGTCGCGATCGTTGGCAAGGTCATGGCCCGAGGCAGAGCCCCGATGGCTACGCTTCTCGTTATCCCACTTTCCGCCGATCAGATCAACCCCGAAGCCGATTGGGCCGAGGCCCGTGCAGAAATCATTCTGCGCCGATGCCCGAATTGCCTCGAGGACTCCATCATCGGTCATGGCCGCCGCCGCAAACAGGCTCATGACCAACACCATGATTGGATCGGGATTCGGCGCGGCGTTTGCCATCGGTGCGGGAAAACCTTCACCTTCCTGCCGCCCTTCTCGCCTCCCTACGGCCACTACAGCCTGGTCGCCCGCAGCCAGGCGCTGCGGCGCTATTTCGTGGAAGGCCGTTCCTGGGAAGACGCGCCGCCCGCCGTCAAAGATCCCGACCGGGTGGCCGATCCCTCCCCGCTGCGCCGCTGGTTCCGCAGTCCGGATTCTTCCCGGCCGCCGTTTTCGTTTTTGCGCCCCATGATGCTTGCCATGGGTGCGCGGCTCAGCAGGGCCGAGATGCTCGTTCATGATGGGCTGCCGTTGCGCCCGCACACCGTATTTCCTTTTCTCGCCCGGTTCTGGCCCCGGCGGCTTTGAGAAAACTGCCGCCGCCCACCATCCTTGCCTGGGAATACCGCTGCTTTTCTCCTACGCTCAATCCTGGAGGCCCAAACAGCGTCATGGCCCAGGATTTGGAGCGGCTCAAACAGCGCATCCCGCTGCTGGAGTACTTGCAGCGCCACAACTGGAGGGCTTCTCGTGCCGGCGCGCGGCAGGAGTGGGTGGGGCTGTGTCCCTTACACCAGGAGACTCGTCCTTCCTTCTATGTCAACGCCGGCAAGAATCTGTTCTACTGCCCCGGGTGTGGCCGGGGCGGCGACCTGATTCGCTTTGTCCAGCTCTTCCTCGAGCTGCCGTTTCGCCCAACTGTCGCGCATCTCGAACAGCAACTGACGCCGGCGACTGCTGGCGAGTTGCTGGAGCAAACGGCCGCCTTCTACCGGCTTCAACTCCCTCGCCATCCGGAAGCGACGCGCGATCCGGAATACCGCGGCTTGCACGATCCCGCCCTGATCGAAGAACTGGGCATCGGTTATGCTCCCGGCGGAAACTTGCGGCGGCACCTGGCGGCCCCGGGCTATTCCTTGGATCGGCTGCTCGACACAGGTTTGATCAACAGTCAAGGCCGCGACGCCTTCTGTCGGCGGGTCACCTTCCCCGGCCGTCAACACGGCCAGGTCATCAACCTCTGCGGGCGCGGGGCGCCCGCGCCTTTCGGGCCCGGCGCGGCCTTTCCACACCGCTTGCTGCCTCGCTCCAAAGGTGGATTGTTCGCGTGGGAGTCAGTCCGCAGCTCCTCCACCGTGATCCTGGTCGAAGGCCTGTTTGATCTGGCCGTGCTGTGGCCGGCTGGTTTTCGCAACACCACCTGCGCCATCGGTACACAGTTGACACCCGCTCAGTGGGCGCAACTTTCCGATCCGTCCGGCCGTTCCGTGTACATCGCCTTCGACCAGGACGAAAACCATGCCGGTCAGAAAGCTTCGCGCCCGCTGGCGCTACGCCTGGAAAGCGCCGGCATTCGATCCCGCATCGTCCAGTGGCCGCGCGGGCATGATCCCAACAGCTACTTCCTGGCCGGCGCCACCGCGGCCGGCTTCACCGCTTGTCTCGAGCAAGCACACCGGCCATGAAACCTTCCCTGATCCATAAGCCTTCGGTCCCCGCCAGCGCTTGCCCCTATCGCTTGCTCGATCGGCAGGGGCCGGAGCTCGCCTGGGCCAACGCCTTCCTCGATGCCCAGCGTGTTCGTCAACTCTCGAGGTGTTCTCTGCGCGCCTACGCTTATGATCTGCTGCACTTGGCCCGCTGGCGGGTGGAAGACCGGCCTCTGTCGGAAATCACCGGGTCCATTCTGCTCCACTATGCCCGCCATCAACTGGAGCAGCAACCGAAGCCCACTCCGCAGACCGTCAATCATCGCCGGTGTGTGCTGCATGGTCTGTATCGCTTCCATTTCGGACGCGAGATTCCCGATGGCCCGTCCCATTTCCAGCGCACCTGTACTACGCGGCCCCCGCTCGGCTATGGCCGGCCACGCCGCACCGTCACCTGGCGTCTCCGCTTAAGACAACCACGGCCAGTTATCGTGCCGCTCTCGGCCGAAGAAGTCGCCAAGTTCCGGCGCAGTTTTCGCACCTTTCGCGATCTCGCCCTGGTGGGTTTGATGTTGCTCGACGGCCTGCGCTCCTGCGAGACCCTGGCCCTCCGGCGCGAAGACCTGCAACTGCCGCAGGCGCAACTGTACGTCCGGGGCAAGGGGAACAAGAAACGCGTCCTGCCGCTGGCTGGGGAACTCGCCGAAGTTCTCCAAAACTATCTCCGGCTGGAACGGCCGCTCACCAATACACCCTGGCTGTTCGTCTCTCTCAAAGGCCGCCGGCGCGGACAGCCCATGCGTTCCGCCGGACTCCGTTCGCTGTTCCGCTACCATCGCCTGTCCAGTGAGGTTCCCCAGGCCCATCCCCACCGGGCCCAGAGGGCGCCCCGGCACACCTTCGGAGCCGACATGGTGCGCGCCGTCCAGAGCCGGGCGTGGTGGGGTTCTTCGCAAATCCCATGAGCCCGGCCAAGCCCCTCCAGCAGATCTTCGACACCCACGTCCAAGCCCTTGCTCTCACCCTGCGGCGCGGCACCGTGGCCTGCTACCGGTTCGTGGCTCAGCGCTTCCTCAGTTATCTCCACACCACCTTTCCGCAGGTCCGCCGTCTGTCCCAGCTCCGCCGTGACCCCCGCCTGCTCGGCTGGTCCCGCTGGCTGTGCGAACAGGATCCGCCCATCGGCAATGTAACCCGTGCGCGTTATCTGTTCGAGCTGCGCCGTTTGTTCCGAGACATAGCCGCCAACGGCCCTGCCATCCCGCTGGATCTCATTCGGCGCGAGGACTTCCCCCCGTGCCCTCACTACCTGCCCCGGCCGCTTTCCCCGGAAGATGATCGGCTCCTGATCGAGGAACTCGAAGGTACCGACGACCTGCACGCCAATGCGCTCTTACTGATCCGCACCACAGGAATCCGCATCAGCGAATGCATCCATCTGGCCTTGGACTGTCTGCGGCAACTCGGACCCGATCCATGGGCGCTGCACGTCCCCCTCGGCAAGCTCTACACCGAGCGCCTCGTCCCGGCCGATGCCGCCGTTCGGCGCGCGGTGGATCGGATTCCGGCGCTGCGCGCCTTGGCGCCGCGCTCGCAGTTGGCCCGATCGGAAGCTTTCTGGTTGCCCCGTTGGGGCCGCCGCTGCCCCTTGTACCAGACCCTCTATCACGCCTTGGCGGATGCCGCCCAGCGGGCCGGCTGCTCGTGCCACGTGAGTCCTCACCGACTCAGGCATGCCTACGCCTCGGAAATGATCCGCCTGGGCGTCAGCCTTCCCGCCCGCATGCAACTGCTGGGTCATAAAGATATCCACATGACCCTGCGCTATGTTCAGGTCACCCAACAAGACCTCCAGCGCGAGTTCCACATGGCTCGCCAGATCGCCACCCAGCGTCACATCACTCCCAGACTTCCCCTGCCCGGCACTCCTTCATCACTCGCCTCTGACCTGCCGGGTGTTCGCCAAGCCCTGGCAGCCACACGCCACCTGCTGGAA
>CAZIRH010000469.1:0-3770 GCA_964541065.1 uncultured Solibacteraceae bacterium | reverse complement strand
TCGGTCCCGTCCTGCGGGCGGAGGCAGGGCGCTTCGAGCCTCCAGTGAAACAAGTCGGGGCTCCAGCACAGGCCGATCACGGCCGGTCCTTGCTCGTAGCCCTGATTGGGATACGCGTGGTACACGCCGAGGTAGCGTCCCTGGATCTTCCTGATCCGCCCGCGGGAGCGGACGTCGTTCTCCCGGAGAATCCAGTTCAGCGCGATGTTGTACCGCGCGATGGGCGAGTCCGGATCGCGCCGCAGAATGCAGCCCTCTTTGCGCCAGGTTACGAGGTCCCCGGAAGACGCCAACCCCGTCTGGTAGCCGACCCCGTCGAATGCCACGAACGTCATGTAGAAACGGTCACGGTGGCGGAAGACGAACGGGCAATCCACGCTCCGGCTGTCGTACTCGCCCTCGCCTTCGGACGCGGAGAGCACCAGGCGTCCGATCTTGAACGGCGTGCGCAAATCGCTGGGCGTGCAGGTGGGAAGCACGGCGGGACAAGCGCTCCAGGGCAGGCTCGCCAACAGCTCTCGTCTGGTCCAATCCGGCATCGCCTCAATGCCTCCTGGACGCGCCGCGCTTCCCTGCGCCCATGCTGTTGCCCGCCGTGGCAATATTGATTGTACGCCATGCCTTTTCTCCGTCGACTCCCGGCCATTGCGCTTCTGGTTGTTGCGGTTGAAGCCGCGACACTAACTCCCTCCAGCCTGCGCTGCGAGTATCTCGTGGACCCCTTGGGAATTCAAGTCGAGCGGCCGCGGCTCAGTTGGACGCTGAGTTCCACTGCACGCGGCGAGTGGCAGTCCGCGCTCCAGATCCTGGTGGCCTCGAGCCTCGAGGAGCTGCGGGCCGGCGACGCCGACTTGTGGAACAGCGGAAAGGTCGGTTCGCGCCAGACGGCGCAAGTGGAGTATGGGGGCGTGCCGTTGGCTTCAGGAGCGATGGCCTTCTGGAAGGTCCGCGTCTGGGACCGGCACGGGCGGCCCTCGGCGTGGAGCCCGCCGGCGCACTGGTCCATGGGCCTGCGCAGCGAAGCCGATTGGCAGGCTCACTGGATCGGTTGGAAGGCGCAACAGGGAGCGCGCGATCCGCTGCCCATCTTCCGCAAAGAGTTCCGGGTGGAGCGCAAGCTGAAGCGCGCCACCGCGTACGTCTGCGGGCTGGGGCACTTCGAGCTTCGTTTGAACGGCCGGCAGGTCGGCGAGAATGTCCTGGACCCCGGATGGACCAACTACCGGAAGACGGCGCTGTATGTCGCTCACGACGTGACGAGCTACGTCCAGCCCGGGGCCAACACCATCGGGGTAATGCTCGGCAACGGCATGTACCACGTGCCCGGTGGACGCTACGTCAAGTTCAAGGGCTCGTTCGGCCCCCCCAAGCTGATTCTCCGGCTTCGCTTGGAGTTCGCGGACGGCTCCTCCCAACTGGTGGTCAGCGATTCCTCATGGAAGGTCGCGCCCGGTCCGATCGTTTTCTCCTGCATCTATGGCGGCGAAGATTATGACGCCCGCCGGGAGCAGCCGGGCTGGGACCACCCCGGGTTCGACGATTCCTCCTGGGAGGCCGCGCTCGTGATGGAGGGGCCGGGCGGACGGCTGGCGGGGCAGTCAGCGCCCCCGATCAGGGTGATGCGAACGTTTCAACCGGTCCGCGTCACCGAGCCTCGCCCCGGCATCCGCGTGTTCGACCTCGGGCAGAATTTCTCCGGCTGGCCCGTGCTCAACGTGCGCGGCCCCGCGGGCTCCGCCGTCAAGATGATTCCCGGGGAACTGCTGGACCAGCAGGGACTGCTCACCCAGAGGAGTTCCGGAGGACCTTCCTTCTTCACTTACACGTTGAAAGGAAGTGGCGCCGAAACCTGGCGTCCCCGGTTCTCTTACTACGGCTTTCGGTACGTCCAGGTGGAAACCCAGGCAGCCGCGGATGGCAGGCCGCCGGAGGTCCTGAGCCTGGCCGGAGAGTTCGTGCACTCGTCGGCGGCGGTGGCCGGGGAGTTCACGTGTTCCAACCAGCTTCTCAATCGCATTCATGGTCTCATTCAGTCTGCCATTCGCAGCAACCTGCAAAGCGTTCTGACTGACTGCCCGCACCGGGAGAAGCTCGGCTGGCTGGAGGTGGCCCATCTGCTTGGGCCGAGCATCTTGTTCGGCTTCGACGCGCCCGCCCTCTACGCAAAAATCGCCGCGGACATGAGTGACGCGCAGACCGCCGACGGCCTGGTGCCCAACATCGCGCCGGAGTACACCGTCTTCCAGGGCCAATGGGGGATGTTCCGCGACTCGCCCGAGTGGGGCAGCGCGGCGGTGATCGTTCCCTGGCTGTTGTATCAGTGGTACGGCGACACCCGCGTGCTGCGCGAGCGCTACCCCATGATGAAGCGCTACGTGGACTACCTTTCCTCCCGTGCGAGCGGCCACATCGTTTCTCACGGTTTGGGAGACTGG
The DNA here is from genome assembly GCA_964541065.1 of uncultured Solibacteraceae bacterium. Taxonomy (GTDB): domain Bacteria; phylum Acidobacteriota; class Terriglobia; order Bryobacterales; family Bryobacteraceae; genus VFZS01. The sequence goes on along the minus strand of CAZIRH010000469.1, from coordinate 1,335 downwards.
TACGACATCGGCCCTGGCCGCCCCGGGGTCTCACAACTCACTCCCGCGGGACTGACGGCAACTACCATCTACTACCAGGATCTCCGCATCCTGGCCGACACCGCAGGGCTGCTCGGAGAAAAGGAAGACGCCGCGCGATACGGCTTGCTCTCGGAAGCCGTCCGCCGGAGTTTCAACGAGCGTTTCTACGGCCAGACCGCGGGCCGTTACGGCAGTGGCAGCCAGGCCGCCCAGGCCATGGCTCTGGTGACCGGTCTGGCGCTGCCGGCGTCGCGCTCTGCGGTCCTCGGCCATCTCGTCGCCGACATCCGCGCGCGCGGCAATCACACCAGCGCCGGCGATGTCGGCTATCGTTATGTCATCCGTGCGCTGACCGATGCACGCCGGGCCGAGGTGGTCTTCGATATGGCCACCCGCACGGATCCACCCAGCTACGGATACCAGTTGGAGCAGGGCGCCACCAGCCTCACGGAAGCCTGGGACGCCGATCCCCGCTCTTCGCAGAACCACTGCATGCTCGGCCACCTCGAGGAGTGGTTCTACCTGGGGGCGGCCGGCATTCAGCCGGATCCTTCCGGCATCGGCTTCGACAAGATCGTCATCAGGCCGCAGCCGGCAGGCGACCTGACCTGGGTCAAGGCCCATTACGAGTCGGTCCGCGGCAAGATCGCCAGCGAGTGGAAGATCCAGAACGGGGTCTTCGGTCTGCGGCTCCAGATCCCCGCCAACACCACTGCGACGGTCTTCATGCCGGGCCCAGCCTCCGGCGTGACGGAGAGCGGAACCCTGGCCTCGCGCGCGGAAGGGGTGAAACTACTGGGCGAGGAGGACGGCAGCACGGTGCTCGAAGTCGGATCGGGCGAATACCGGTTTTCAGCGCCTCTACCCCCGGGCGGCCGCACCCCGGCGCTCGTTCCCCGGCGGTAAGGCTTTCCGTTCCGCGTTGCGGAACTGGCGCCTCCGCTTCCGGCTCGCCTCCCCTCCGGCTGCTGCGATCCCACGTGCAGCCGCATTCCGCAAGGCGGAATTCCCATCCGACGCTGGTTCGACCGTTGTCACTTCCTTAGGCCGTGCATAGACTCGATGTAGGTGGCGCAGCCGGGTAATCACCCTGCCCCCGGGGTCTGGGGCATGCGCCGCCGGGCGAGTACATCAAGGGAGGACACGCTATGTCGATCACGTTCAGTCCGACGATTCGGCTCGCTGCTTTGCTGGCCGCGAGCCTCTTGCTCATTTCCTTGACCGCCTCCGCCCAAACGGTGAGCGGTTACATCAGCGGATCGGTGGTGGATGCCTCCGGACTCCCGGTTCCCGGCGCCGTCGTGACCCTCACCA
>CAZIRH010000468.1:0-3782 GCA_964541065.1 uncultured Solibacteraceae bacterium | reverse complement strand
GAGCGTGGGATACTACCGCGAGGATCCAACACAGGTGTTCGTTCAAACCATGGCTGTCCTGCCGCTGGCGTTCGGGCTGGTCCCCGACGACAAGCGCGCGGGCCTCGAAGCGAAGCTGGTTGAGGACGTGATGAAGACCCGGGCTGGGCACGAGATGGTTGGCATAGCCGGCGCCCGCTGGATTCTGCCGGTGCTCAGTCAGGCCGCGGACGAAGGTGCGCCCGGAGCGGCCGGCGCCGCCTACACCATAATGTCGCAAACCACGTATCCAAGCTACGGCTACTGGATTTCGATGGGTTGGACGTCGCTCGGGGAGTACTGGGAGAAGTCCAGCCGGACGCGCAGCCACCACATGTACGGCACCGGCACGCAGTGGCTTTACGAAAACCTGGCAGGCATCCAGCCAATGCAACCGGGGTACAAGCGGATCGCGTTCAGACCCACGGTTCTAACGGGGCTCGAGCATGCGGAAGCCGCGTATGACAGCGTGCGCGGCAAGATCGCTTCAGCGTGGACTAAGAGCGGATCGACGCTGACACTGGACGTGACCGTGCCGCCGAACGCCACCGGCGTGGTGTACGTTCCCGCATCGGACCCCAGCTCCGTCACCCTCAGCGACGCCACGAACGCGAAGTTCGCCGGCCAGCAGGGCGCCCGGCTCGTCTACAACGTCGATTCGGGCAGCTACCGCTTCACGGTATCGAACCGCTGAAATCGAGCAGCCCGGCGCGCCCTGGAGCACCGCCACGGCTTCACGCTTGTCCAAGCCCGCCGGGCCTCCCGCTTTGCTACGCTAGGAACAGGGCCTTCCTGCCGCCCCGCCCTGGGGCTGTGTGGGCCAGGGGTGGAAGGCCAAGAACCGCCATGGAGAACGATAAGGGCGTCGCCGAAACCGAGGCCGCGGACTCCGCCCCCGCGGCTGCGGCCCACCATATCGAGGCCGCCGCTCTGGCGGCGCTGACCGCCGAGCGAGACCAGTTGGACGCCGAGAAGGCCGAACTGCTGGACCGCCTGTTGCGGCGCACTGCCGACTTCGAGAATTTCCGCCGGCGGGTGGAACGGGAGCGCACTGAGATCGTCGAGTTCGCGGGTGGCGAGATCGTGCGCCAGCTCCTGCCCATCCTGGACGACTTCGAGCGCGCCCTGAAAGCCGAATCCGCCGATAGAGAGTACGCCAAAGGCATGGAGTTGATCTACCAGGGGCTGCTGGAGGCGCTCAAGCGCAGCGGCCTGGAGCCGGTTCCCTGCGAGGGCCAGAGGTTCGATCCCCACGTGCATCACGCCGTCGAGACGGCCGCCAGCGCGGAGGTCGAGGACCAGACCATCCTCGAAGAGAAATGCCGGGGATACAACTTCAGGGGTAGAATGCTGCGACCCGCCCTGGTCAAGGTCGCCGTCAAAGCCTAGTCGTTGGCCGTGTCGAAACGCGACTACTACGAGATCCTGGGCCTCGGCCGCAACGCCGGCGAGCAGGAGCTGAAAAGCGCCTATCGGCAGTTGGCCCTCAAGTACCACCCCGACCGCAACGCCGGCGACAAGCAGGCTGAGGAGAAATTCAAGGAGGCCGCCGAAGCCTACAGCGTCCTGAGCGACCAGCAGAAGCGCGCCGCCTACGACCGCTACGGGCACCAGGGCGTCGCCGGAGCCGCCGCGCCGGGATTCGACCCCTCAGTTTTTGCCGATTTCAGCGACATCCTGGGCGATTTCTTCGGCTTTGGGTTCGCCGACCTGTTCGGAGGCGGCGGCCGCCGCCGCACCCGCTCCCAGCGGGGCGACGATGTACGCTACGACCTGGAGATCAGCTTCGAGGATGCCGTTCGCGGCATGACCGCCGAGATCCAGGTCCCCCGCCAGGAAGCCTGTGGTCGCTGCTATGGCCGGGGCGCCGAGCCCGACGGGATAGCCACCTGCTCGGCCTGCCATGGCCGGGGCGAAATCGTCTACCACCAGGGTTTCCTGAGCGTCCGGCGCACCTGCCCGCAGTGCGGCGGCGCCGGCCAACTGGTGCACCGCGCCTGCCCCCAGTGCCAGGGCCAGGGCTACCTCCGGGTGGAGCGCAAGCTGAAGGTCAACATCCCGGCCGGCGTGGACAACGGCACCCACTTGCGCTTGACCGGCGAGGGCCAGCCCGGTCTCCACGGCGGCCGCCCGGGGGACCTCTACGTGGTCCTCAAGGTGGAAGAGCACCCCTTCTTCGACCGCCAGGACAACGACCTCCACTGCACCATCCCCATCAACGTGGCGCAGGCCGTCCTGGGCACGGAAATCGAGGTGCCGACCCTGGACGGCTCCGAGCCGCTGCGCATCCCCGAGGGCACCCAGAGCGGGGCCACCTTCCGGCTGCGCCACCGCGGCGTGCCGGATGTCAACGGCCGCGGGCGCGGCGACCTGGTGGTTCAGATTCAGGTGAAGGTGCCGGCCAAACTCACCCGGGAGCAGCGCAAGCTCTTCGAGCAGTTGCGCGCGACCCTGCCCTGGGACAACACGCCCGCCCGCAAGGGCGTTTTCGAGAAGGTCAAAGACTACTTCATGTAGCCGCGCGGCTCCCGGCTACCCCACCCGGAAAGGCGAATCGCCGCCGGCCACGCCCAGATGTTCGTGGGTGCCTTCTCGTGTGGGGGAAGCGCCCGGTGCCCAGCGAGATGACGGGGAGGCGGGGCGCGCTCAAGCGGGCTTCTGCACTCTGCCGCTGCGCAGGCACCCAGTGCAGACCCGGATCCGCTTCGAGACCCCCTTGACCACAGCCCGGACCCGCTGCAAGTTCACGTTCCAGCGGCGCTTGGTGACGTTGTGGGCGTGGCTGATGCGGTGGCCGAATTGCGGCCCCTTCCCACAAATTTCACAGACTCTGGCCATGCGAGGGCGCTCCTTGTCGGGGCAGGAACCATCATTCTAGCAGGCCCCGCCGTGGCCCTGCAACCGAACGACGGCCTGCGCTGCGGCTGGGGGTCGCCCTACGGGACCACGCCGAGTTGTTGCATCAGGCCCAGGGCGTCGTAGCCGTCCCAGACTTCGGCGATCTTCCCGTGCTCCACGCGGGTGATGCTGATTCCGTGCAGATGCACCTCGCGCCAGGTGGGGCGGATGCCCAGGAATTCCCCCTGTTGCGTTCCCCGAAGCGTCCAGCGGGACACTACCTTGTCGCCTTCGGCGATGAGGTCCTCGATGGTGAGTTGGCCGTCCGCCAGGGCATGGCGCGTCGTGGCCACGTATTGTTTGTAGCCTTCCCGGCCGTGGACCTCCTCGGGCCAGGCCGGGTCGTGCCGGACATAATCGGGGTCGATCAGCTCAGGGATGAGCTCCAGTTTTCCCTGGTTCCAGACCTCGTGGACCAAGCGGCGCACGAGCCGCTTATTATCGTCAGACATAGCAGCCCTTACCTCGTACTGAATTGCTACCTAACAACTGATTTTACCGCGAATCTCGACCCGACGGGGAGCGCGCGGCGGGCGCCGGGGATGACCCCGCCGCTCGAGTGCCTCACTCACCCGCGGCCGCGCGGCGTTCTTTCACCGACAGCACGAACTCGCTGCCCGGCGCGAAGGTGACGTTGGCGCCCTTGACCGACATTTGGATGAACACCAGCGAGGCCGCCGCGCCCACGCCCGCGCCGATGGCCGCGCCCTTGGCGCCGCCGGCGATGGCGCCGATCAGCGCTCCGATGCCCGCGCCCGCCGCGGTCTTACCCAGGTTGTTCTTCTTCTGGACGACGCGGCCTTCCTCGTCGGCGTTCTGCACGCCTTTCGAGTTGGTGAAGGATTTCACCTGGGCGTCGATGGGCA
>CAZIRH010000467.1:0-3805 GCA_964541065.1 uncultured Solibacteraceae bacterium | reverse complement strand
TCCGTTTCCATTTTGCTTCACCGTGATGTCCCTGGATTTATGCGCGGCTGTATAGCACGACGGCCAGACCTGCCGCCAGCGCATAGGGTTCTTTGAGCAACCTGCAATCCGGGCTCTCACAGAGTAATACTCTGGGCAGCGCTGAAACGTTGAGAGGTTTGTTGGGGCGGCTAGCGGCGCAGGCCTCTGAGCATTTCGTTCTCGACCTGCTTGAAGCCGGCAGGGACCTCGAACTTGGCCGGGTCCACGGGCGCGGTCGAGAAGCCGGACGCTTCGGTCGTCACTTCCATCAGGCTGCGGGAGCCGCCACCGGCCGGCGGAGCGGTCTCCGCGGGCGGCGCCGGCTGCGGTTCGGCTTGCGGTTCGGTCTTCTTGCGGCGCCCCAGGCCGCCCAGCCCGCCCAGGCGCCCGAGAGCGCCACCGACGGCAGGCTTCTCCTGCGCCTCGGCCGGCTGCTGCGCGCGCGGCTGCTCGGCGGGCGGCTGATCCGCCTCACCCGCCCCGCCGGGGAAGCCCATCTTGACGACCTGGTAGACGGCCACCCCGTCCAGCTTGTTGGCCTCTTTCTGCAACTCCGCCATGCCGCGCGAGATCTCCGAGCGGCCCTGGGCAAAGGCGCCGGCGCCCGGCATCCAGTTCAGCTTCTCAGCCATGCGCCGGTAGAACTGCCGGACTTCGTCGTAGCCCGCCGGCTCCGCCATCCACATGTCCGAGGTCATGACCATGAAGATGCCCCGTTCCCCGGTCTTGTTGTCGGTGCCCTCCATTTCCAGCGTCATGACCATCTCGCGGGCGTTGAGGCCGGCAATCGGCTTGCTCTGCCCGGTGTTCTTGACCGAACCCGTCACCGAAACCTGCGAGGCGCTGCGGCTCTTCTCCGCCTGCATCTTGGCCTCGAGCTGTTTGAGGGCCTCGGCCATCTGCGCGAAGGTCATCACCGAGTAGGTGCGCTTCTGGAAGTCCATTTCGGTGATGGTCTCCTTGTCCAGGTCGATGATGTGGCCGCTGCGGGCGCTGAGTTGGGCCATGCGGCTGCCCCTGATCAGGACCGTGGTGTGAATAGGCTCCCGGGCCTGCTTCGAGAAGACCCCGGTGACCTTCATCACGCTGGCCATCATGCCGCCGGTCATGCGTGAGGTTTGCTCGTAGCTGAAATCCGCCAGCAGCCCAGTGGTGCCCAGACCTGCCAGCGCCAGAGCGATCGCGATTCGTCGGACCATACTCCCTCCCTGGCCCCCATAATAGCAGCAGTGGGACCGGGGACGGTGCTGCCCCTCCCCGGTCCTAGTAGAATAGCGGAGTTGGAGCCCTGACATGCCCGATATCGTGATTCACCCCACCAAGCGATGGATCAGCCTCGGCTACACGGCCGTGTTCCTGGTCAACCTCGCAGGCATTTTTCTCTACAACAACTACCTGTCGGCGCCGGCCTGGATCCTGATCTTCCCGGCGCTGCTGTTTCTGTGGCCCATCGTCCGGGGCATCCGGCGGCGCTTCACCAAGATCGTCATCAGCGGCGACCGGCTGCGCTATGAGGCGGGCATTGTCTCGAAGACCACCCGCACCATTCAGCTCTCGAAGATCCAGGACGTGCGGGTCGACCAGTCGCTGGGTCAGCGCTTGTTCAGCGTGGGCAATCTCTCGATTGAGACCGCCGGAGAGACCAGCCGCTTGACCATCGGCGACATAGACCAGCCGCAGGAGGTGGCCGACGAGATCATGGACGCGGCTCAGGGCAAGGCGCCCAAGAAGAAGGGCGAGTGAACAGACTGGAAGGACGGGTGGCGCTGGTCACAGGCGCCAGCAAGGGCCTGGGCAAGGCCATGGCGCTGGCGCTCGCTCGAGCGGGCGCGAGCGTGGCCCTGGTGGCGCGCGGGCGGGAGCCGCTCGAGCGGGCCGCGGCCGAGGCCCGCGCGCTGGGCGCGGAGGCCCAGGCTTTCCCGGCCGATGTTTCCGACGAGCCGGCGGTGGCGCAACTGGCCAAAGATGTCATCGCCCGGTTCGGCCGCCTGCACATTCTCATCAACAACGCCGGCATCAACCTGCGCAAGCCGGTGACCGACTACACGCTGGAGGAGTGGCGCCGCGTCATCGAGGTCAACCTCGTCGGCCCCTTCCTGATGTGCCGGGCTTTCGTGCCGCACCTGAAGGGGCAGGGCTACGGCCGGATCATCAACGTGTGCTCGAACCAGAGCCACGTGTCGATGCCGCAGCGCACTCCCTACGCCGCCAGCAAGGCCGGGCTGCTGGGCTTCACGCGCGCCCTGGCCCTGGAGCTGGCCCCGGAAGGCATCACCGTAGTGGCCATCAGCCCCGGCGTGTTCCTGACCGAGATCAATGAAGCCTGGATGAATGACCCGGAGATCCGGCCGTCGTTTCTCTCCAGGATCCCGCTGGGCCGCTGGGGGAAGCCGGAGGAGATCGGGCAACTGGCCGTCTACCTGTGCTCGGAGGAGGCCGGCTTCATCACCGGCACCGACGTCCTGATCGACGGCGGCTGGTGCGCGCAATGACCCCGGTCGCGGTCGTCCTCTCTGAAGACCAACTGCGCGGGCTGGCCGAGCGGCTGCTGGAGGCCGCCGGCGTTCCCGTCGATAAGCTTCAGGCGGTGGCGGACCCGTTGATAGAGGCCAATCTGCGAGGCATCGATTCGCACGGCGTACAGATCCTTCCGCACTACCTCGAACAGCTCGAGGCCGGGGACGTGGAGCCGCGCAGCGAGGGCCACGTGGTCTCGGAAAGCGGCGCGTGCCTGCTCTACGATGGGGAGCACGGCCTCGGGGCCGTGACCGCGGCGATCTGCTGCGAGCACGCGGTGCGCCTGGCGCGGCGGTACGGGGTGTCGCTGGTGGCGGCCCGCGAGGTGTCGCATTTCGGCGCGGCCGGCTACTGGGCCGAGCGAGTCTCCGCGGCCGGGCTGATCGGCCTCGCCATGTGTGATGCCTCGCCCACAGTTCCGCCGTGGCAGGGCCGGGTGGGCCGCCTGGGGACTAATCCCATCTCGATGTCGGTTCCCAAGCCTGGCGGAAGAGGCTGGCTGCTGGACATGGCCACCACCACGGTGGCGTACGGGCGCCTCGAGAAGGCCGCCCTGGAAGGCAAGACCACCATCCCCGAGGGCTGGGCCTTGGACCGCGCAGGGCGTCCCACCACGAACCTCGCGGCGGCCCTCCAGGGGTTGCTCATGCCCCTGGGCGGCTACAAGGGCAGCGGGCTGGCCATGATGATCGAGATTCTGTGCGGCGTCTTGAGCGGCGGCGCGATGGCCACCGAGATCCTCGGCATCCGCCAGCACGGGCGGAGTTCGCGCGTCAACCACACCTTCCTGGGCATCGACGTGATGCGCTTCCTGCCGTTCGAGGAGTTCTGCGCCCGCATGGACCGGCTGATTGCCGAAGTCAAATCCGCTCCCCCGGCGGCCGGGTACGAGGAAATCCTGGTGGCGGGCGATCCCGAGTGGCGGGCCGAGGATGAGCGCCGCCGCAGCGGCATCCCCATCCCGCCCGGCCCGTGGGCGGCCCTGGCGCGCACCGCGGAACGGCTCGGGGTTCCGCTGCCGACACAGGCATGAATGCCTGTGTCTGGAGTTTCTACATTTTGTGGCCGGTCAAGGTGACATCGTGGCGCACGCTTCAGCGTGCTGCGGCGAACTTCAGTTCGCCGCCCTGCCACGCACTGGACCACCGGTAGTGGGCAGGGTCAGCCGCCAGGCCGGCCTGTACCGGGTTGTGCTCGAGGACAGGGACGTGGTTGCCCATGACGACGAAGGCCCGCAGATCGTAGTACCCCCTCTCGACGCCGCGTT
>CAZIRH010000466.1:0-3811 GCA_964541065.1 uncultured Solibacteraceae bacterium | reverse complement strand
GTGGGGGTGATGGTCTGGCTGTTCGTGCCCACCACGCCCGGCGTCATCGTCAGGAAGAACAGCGGATTGCGCCCGATGTTGGGCAGCGACGTCATGTACCTGCTCTCGACCACCTGGCCCAGGGTCGCAATGGTCGTGTTCAGCAGCGGAGTAGTGGACTGCACTTCGATGGTCGTGCTGATCTCGCCCACCTGAAGAGCCACGTCCAAGGTGGCTTGCTGCTGGACCGCCAGCGGAATGTCCGTCATCGTGTACTTCTTGAATCCTTTGGCCTCCACCACCAGCGTGTAGCGGGCCGGCGGCAGGGCAGTCACGAAGTAGCGTCCTGCTGCGTCGGTCGTGGTGGGGTGGGCCACGTTGCGGTCCACCTCGGTGAGGACCACCTTGGCGTCCGGCACGGAGCCGCCGCTCTGGTCGGTGACGGTCCCGCGCACGGAAGCGGTGAAAGACGATTGCGGCCACGCTTGCGTCGCAACTAAGACCAGAAGAAACGTCAGGCTTGATGCTTGGAGTAGCTTTCTCATAGGCTTGTTCCTAACTTCCTCTCTTTGACTGGATTCTTCAGTTTGGCCTCTCGGATTGGGGGAGAGTATGCACCAAACGCCCCCCCTTTGGGCAGATCCGACTGGGCTCTGGTGTGAGGCCTCATCGGAAATGTCCACGGTTCTGGTTCACGCTTCAGAAGGGCCACGGCCCGATTCTGCTCGACAATACCGGCTGTCGCTTCCACCGTGGCGCTGATGTTGTTCGCCGCGAGTTTCATTGCGCCGACCTGGGCTCCTGGCGCCGCAACTCTGGTGCCGTCATGTTTGCGGACCCGCGGCTGCGTGTCATGAACCACCTATAGACCTCTGGCGCAGAGATGCGTATCAGGCTAGCACCCAAAACCGGGCCAGAACAACGGGTGCTACGGTGATACACCGTGTATTGCCTGTACAATCAACAACTTGCGGTGAGGACACTGTGTCCAGCGGCGCGCCTCGGCGTTCCGCGCGGGACGGCGATCAGGACAGCGACGGCTACGAACAGGCAACCAGGGTGTATACTGATGAACGGTTGGGGGGGGAACGTGGCCGCCGGCAAGGTGTCTAACCCGCTGCACCAAGGACCCGCCAGGTCCACCGAGCCTGGAGCGCATGCCCGGCCTGCCGCGGAGGCGATCAGCGAGCATCTGAAGAGAATTTTGGAGAGCACCGCCTTTCGAGGGAGCAAGCGCAGCCAGGCATTCCTGACCTACGTGGTTCGGATGACCCTGGAGGGCCACGCCGACACCCTGAAGGAGCGGACCATCGCCACGGAGGTCTTTGGCCGTGCGCAAGACGCTGATTTGGCTGAGGACACCATTGTGCGGGTGGGGGCGCGGGAGGTGCGCAGGAGGCTCGCACAGTACTACGTGTCACCAGAAGCCTCTCAAGACACCATGCACCTTGACCTGCCGCCCGGAAGCTACGCTCCCGACTTCCGCCCCGTGGCGCCGGGCACCCTGCCCGCGGCGGTGGCAGCCAGGGGCGAGGACTCCGGCGCGGGGCGGAAAGCCCGGTGGCTCTTGCCAGCCGCCATCGCCGCCTGTGCCACCTTGCTGGGCGCCGTGGTTTGGAACTCCCTGCGCAGCGGTGCCCCGGGACGCACGGAAGCTTTTTGGGCGCCCTTCTTGACCGCCAAGGAGCCCACGCTGCTGGCGGTGGCGCATCCCATCGTCTACCATCCTTCCTCCAGAGCCACCGAACTGAACGCAGAGAGGAACCCTGTGGCGCGGGGACTGCTCCAGCAACCCATCCAACTTCCGCCCAAGGAGCTCGACGGTTCCGACATGGTTCCGGTGTTCGATCAGTATGTGGGGTACGGCGACATGGTGGCGGCGGTCCACTTGGCCTCCTATTTCGCCGCCAATGGGAAGCAAACGAAGATCCGGCTGGCCAGCAAGCTGGACTTCGCCGACCTGCGAGAGAGCCCGACCATCCTGATCGGCGCCTACACGAATCGCTGGGCCCTCGAGTTGACGAAGGGGCTGCGGTTCCGTTTTGGACGCACCACCGGTTGGAGAGCATCCATCGAGGACAGCCGCGAGCCGGGCAGCGTCTGGGCGCTGCCCGTCAACCGGCAGGATGGCTCGAGCGACGAGGACTATGTGCTGCTGTCGCGGCTGGTGAACTCTACCACCGGCAATCCGGTGGTCCTGGTGGCCGGATTGAAGCACTTCGGAACCGAGGCCGGGGCGAAGTTCCTGGTGAAGCCGGACCTGCGGGCTGAGGTCCTCAGCAAGTTGCCGCGCGGGTGGAGCGAAAAGAACCTGCAAGTCGTGCTGCACGCCAGGGTATACGGGAACAGCCCGGCACGGCCCGAAGTGGTGCGCTGGCACTCCTGGTAGCCTGCGGGCTCACGGCTTGAAGTTGTAGCTGGCCACGAGTTGCCCGTCCTTGCGGACCAGCAGCAAGGCCGCGCGCCCGGGCGCCAACTCGGCGTCAAGATTCCTTCCAGTGGCCTCATGGCGGAACGACACCCGCTGGTGCGCGGATGATTCCGAGGTCAGGACGTAGAGCGTGGCGTCCTCCAGAAAAGTGGGACTGACCAGGATGGCCGGGTCGTCGGCGACGAGGCTGACATCGGCCTTGACCCCAGCCTGCCGCATGGCATAGCGGTAGATCTCTCCGATCGCGGCGACCTCGTCACTCAGCTCCAGCGGCACGGGCACGTAGAGGATGCGTCCCTTGCCGATCGGCTTGTCCTCGAACGTGCGCCCGCCGGAAAGCACGCCGCGCTCCAGGTAGGTGGTTTTGTCACCCGCAAATGTCAGGCGGAGGCGACCACCCGGCCACTCCAGCAAATGGCCGCGCACATCCAAGGGACCAACACGGTAGTCCAGGCCCAGTCTGTGGACCCGATCCGTCGGCCGGAAGTGTTCGTCGGCGTCCAGGCGGCCGCTAACCACGAGCACGGAGCCCTGGGTCACCCGTTGCAGCACGGCATCCCACGCCTGCTGGCTCAGGACCCAAGGAGCGGGCAGAAGCATGAGCTTCGGGCTGCCCAGCAGCTCGATCTGGTACTCCCCGACGGCATAGGCCGAGCCGCGTGCGTGGTGATACAGGGCGCGCACCGCCTTCTGCTGGGCCTCCAAGGCATACCCGTTGAATACAGAGAGCTGAAGCGACTGCGGGAGGATCAAGGCAATCTCCGGGCGCCGGGCGTTCCTCACGTAGGGAGCGGCCGCGCGGGCGAACGCGCACACGCCCGCCAGGATGTCCTCCCAGCTCTTGGCGGAGCCGTCCGATCGCTTGCTGCCGTAGACATCCCCGCGGGACCAGTCCCAATGCAGAGACCCGGCATTGGCGCCGGCCAAGCCGAGGACCAGCTTTCGCTCCAGCAGGCCCGCGGCCCGCACCTCGTCCCAGCGCCAGGTGGAATCCATATTCCACACCGGCTGCACGCCGGTCTCGCCGATCAGGTTCGGCTTGCCGGGCCGCTTGGCCACCACGGAGTCCCACAGCAGGGCGTCATCTCGCCACCAGGAGTGGTTGACCGTGAAATCCACCGCCGTGCCTCCGTAGAACTGATTCAGCAGCCGGTTGGTCACCCCGCCTTCGTCCTGCCCGACCGTGGTCAGTTGGCGGCTGCCCGTGGCCCGCACGGCCGCGATCATCTCGGCCACCCAGCGGTTGAACATGTCCTGGGCGAACAGGTTGTAGTCCAGGGCGCGGACCTGACGCGCGTTGCCGTAGCGGGTCAGTTCCAGGTCCGCCGGGGCGGGCAGCGGAACCCTCTCGAAATCGCTCAGCTCATCCGGTGTAACGCCCCAGGACGCCGCCAGCCGATC
>CAZIRH010000465.1:0-3829 GCA_964541065.1 uncultured Solibacteraceae bacterium | reverse complement strand
AGTACAGCCCGCCGCGGGACGCCCCGCCGCCCGCCCGCCGCCCGCCCCGGCACGCCCCGGCGGCAACCCGCCCGCCCCTCCGGGGCTCCATCCGCCGCCCCTCCGGGGCGGCAACCGCCGCCCCTCCGGGGCTCCGTCCGCCGCCCCTCCGGGGCACCGTCCGCCGCCCCTCCGGGGCGACCGGGAAGACTGTCGGAGCCCCTTCAACGGGGTCGGATGCGCGGGATACCGCTCCGGAAACATTTTTCCTGCCCCACTTGACAGCCATCCGGCCGTTTGTATATTTTCACTTTACGGCCCCGGTGTTGTGATCGTGTGGCCGCACTTAGGGAGCTGCCCATGAAGTTCAAATCAGCACTCGTCACCGAAGCCTCCGGCTCGATCGGCGGCCTCACTGCCAGCCACAATCGCGGCGGCCAGTACATGCGTGCGCGGGCCGTACCCGTGAACTCCAACACGCTGCAACAGCAAGCCGTGCGGTCCCTGATGGCCAGCTTGTCAGCCGCTTGGGGCTCCGTACTCACCCAGGCCCAGCGCGACGGATGGGAAGCATATGCCGACCAAGTCCCACTTCCAGACGCCCTCGGCGAGCCCCGCAAGGGAACCGGCCTCAATCACTTCGTCCGCTGCAACGTCGCCCGCCAGCAAGCCAGTATCGCACGGATCGTCACGGCCCCCGCCACGTTCGACCTCGGATCGTTCACCGCGCCTGTTCTCGGCGTAGTCGACGCGTCCGACACCACGGCCTCGATCGCATACACCGCGGCCGACGCCTGGGCAATCGCGGTCGGTGGGGCGATGCTGGTTTACGCCAGCCAAGGGAATCCGCCAGCCACAGGGTATTTCAAGGGCCCGTACCGCTACGCTGGCAAGGTGCTCGGCGCAGTCGTCCCGCCAGTATCGCCGTACGTCTGCCCGCTCCCATTCGCGGTCCAGACCGGCCAAAAGGTGTTCGTGAAGATCAACTTTATCCAGGTCGACGGAAGATACAGCAGCCCCTTTCGTAGCGGCGGGCTTGTCACAGCATGACAGCACACCGCCCGTCCCGATCGCGGCCGAGAACCTGGGCTTCAACTGGTCGATCCTGTTCAACGAGCCCCTACAGCCAGGTCCACTGAACCCAGCCAACTGGTGGGGCAGAGTCGACGACACCCGCTGGAACTGCGTAACAGCTGACGCCGTCGGCTCCCAAGTAAATCTGACAGTCGTGGACCTGAACCCCGACCCCGGACCCGACGGAGTGACGTTCAGCCCACCACCAAACGACGTCCTAGACCTGACCGGAAACCCCGCGGCGGCCTTCATCGACTTCCCATTTTCGTAGCTGGCACACGCAATGCTAGAGCACTTTTCCTGTTGACTTCCACCCGACCAGGTCGATGATCTGATCACCGGGGCGGTTTGCCAGTCCGTCCCCGATGCTGGTTGCACGGGTCATCCGGCGGTCCAGGAGCCGCCGGAACCCCTCCCCAAGCTTGTGCATCCAGCCCAAAACTGGCCGGCGGGCGGAGCCCATGCTTCTTGAGGCGGTTGACGATCGGGCGGTCGGTGCTTTACTTGACCCGCCAGAAACAACCGTCCCGCAGCCCGACAACGACCCAACTGGCGGGGATCCTTCTGATGATGACCTGGAGCTGGCTTTTCGACATCGTGGTTGGTTGGTTGACAGGGCCAGGGTTCGCCGAGCTCTTGAAGCTGCTCAAATTGCTTCTGCTCGGCTCGACCGTTTTGATCGTTGTGGCTCTCGGGCCTGGGTGCAACGCGCCAGCAACGACCCCGGCATCCTCCGCATCCGGGCCGATTACTGTCACGACAGGTTCTGCGCCCCCTGTGCAGCAGCTCGCGGGCGCAACATTTCCGGTCGGCTCCGGGCTTGGCTTGCAGGCCGCCCCGCCAGGTTCGTCACCCTCACAATCGCCGCTGATGGGCGAGCTCTCAGCGAACGACTTGATCGGTTGTTTGCTGCTTTCCGGCGGCTGCGGCGCAGCCGCTGGTGGCGTAGTCGCTGCGACGGTGGTGCGGCGATCCTCGAAATCAAATGGGCAGTAACGTCCGCCCACTGGCATCCCCACCTACACATCCTCTGCCGCGGCCGATTCCTCGATCAGAAAGAACTATCCAAGGAGTGGCACGTTGCCACGGGTGACTCGTTTATCGTCCACGTCCAGCTTGTCAAAGCGAGCGACCAGGTCACCGACTACCTCACCAAGTACATGATCAAGCCCGGGTGCCCCACGATCTACCGTGACCCCGACCGCCTTCAAGAGATGATCCGCACCCTCCACGGCCGCCGACTGCTAACGACTTTTGGCGACTGCAAAATCCCCGACGAACCCGACGACCAGGTCGACGACACCACCTGGATCACCATCGGCCGACTCTCATCGATCTTGAGCGCCGCAGCCCGGGGCGTACCCGACGCTAAGGTGCTCTGCCTCTTACTCGGAGTCAACCCAGCATGGAAACCAGCGCAGAACATCCCCGACACTTCGTAGCCGCACCGCCCCCCCCGGCCCCAGACTCGCACCGCGGCAACAAATGGTACGCCACCATCCGCTTGCCCAGGGCCCCGGTCTGCCCGGTCTGCGCGGAGGTCCTCGACCCGATGAACCTCTCGACCTGGCGAACGATCCTGATGTGCAGTCCCTGCGCGACACGGGCCCGCGCCTCCAACTGGCCCGACCCCTTCACCATCCAAGACGTCCTTGACCCCGACTGCATCATTTTCGACCTCGGCCTCCTGTGGTACTCTCCCCGCGATCTCCGGCCCGAACCAGCCATCGGGCGATACATCCGCAGGCAGCACGAGCGTGGGCTCACAGCCTGACATGCCCAACCCCCTGCTAGGGGCGACCGACCGGGAGCGTATCCCCGGCGGCCGCCCCAACCCTGAACCTAACGAAAACCAAACGACGAACCCCACAAGGAGCAATTTCCCCCGCTATATCACACACCCCCGCCGCCCCACACCTTCAGGAGAGATCATCAGCCAACCAACAAAAAATACACGCCCAACATCGACAACTCCCACCCACAACCACCCCAGACCTTCACCACGACTTGACCAGTACTTACCCACGACACGGACGAAAACGCAACGGAGAGCCACTTCCCCACACACACACACACACACCGCCGCCATGAACTTTCACCATCTGGACCACGCGATGTTATCGATATGCCCACGAACCCACGCCCACCACCCAAGGAGAACACGAGCAACACTCACCGGATGAATCACAACAACCAACGCAGAACGAACGCACAACGCACAAGCACACGCGCCACCCGATCCGCCCCTCACAACCTGTGCAACGCACGCACCGGATAGAATCGAGCTAGCGGCGGAGAGGAACGATCGTCGGCGACTGAGAGAACGATTACCGCCCGTACTGCCCTGGGCAATCGCGAAGCCGACGAGCTGGCGCATCGCTCACGGTTCTGGGTGCGCCTCCGGCGGCCGCCGCCCGCGTTCCGCCGTTGCCGTTTCCTCGCTCCTTTACGCGGGCGGAAGATAGCGCAGCACACGGCACTGAAGCAGCGGGCGGGGCACCCCGCGTGGGTCTGTTAAAACGGGGGCGGAATACCTGCCAACACGCCTCGCAAGCTCGGCGTGTCGGCCCCCCGTTTTAAGAGCCCCCCGCGGGGTGCCCCGCCCGCTGCCGCCGGGGCGGCCGGGGGACGGGCGGCGGGCGAGCGGCGGGGCTTGGGTCCGATAGTCCGCGGGTTATGTTGCGTCCGGCTTCGGGGCGGTGTACCGCCCGCCCGGCGTACCGGGCCCGGCCGCAACATAACCGCGGATATCGTACCCACCCGCGGCGGGCTGAGT
>CAZIRH010000464.1:0-3830 GCA_964541065.1 uncultured Solibacteraceae bacterium | reverse complement strand
ACTGACAGGCCGATCCAAGGAACACCGCATCGAACACCTTCGGCCAGGGATGAGGCGGGCTCTGCCGGCCTTCCGCCATGGTTGCTACCGACTCAGTCCAGTCGAAGACCTTGTCGAGATAGGTTTCGAACTGGTGGCGGCGCAACGCTACTTTTTCCCCTCCGGGCGGAGAAAGCGCCGCAGGTTGAGGTGGGCAATCCGGGCCGCCGCCTCTTCGAAGCGCTTGCGTTGTTCGACTTTGCTGCGCACCTCATCCGCCCGCGCGGCGGGCACATGGAAGGTCTTGGGCTTGCCCTCCACCAGGACGGAGAGGAGGAACTGGGCATGCAGCTTCTCGCCGGCGGCGCAGTGGCACGTCGGCTTGCCGCACTTGCGGGAACGTCGGACGAAGGAGCCGGGGAGCATCTCGCGTGACGCTCCCAGGCTTCGCACCAGCCGGCCGCGAAGGTCGAGTTCGGGGTCCGAAGGCATGGCGGATCTTTCTGGCACTTATTATAGCGTCAGAAACGGGGAAAGTCCAGCCCCCCGGGAGATTTGCAGGAATGACGCTCGGGAGAGGCGGCGGCCGATCCTGTTGAAATTCAGGTCGCTCGGCAAGCCGGGCGGCTACGGTTTACGAAATCGCTGGGGGTCGTGGCGGCCGGCATCAGAGCCCGCCCTACGGGGAAGAGAGGAGGGAGCCGCGAAAGGAGGGGGCCGCGAAGCGTTGACCGTGGGTCTGGCTGGCGGCCCCCTTGTGGTTAGGGTGTTGTGAAAAGCACCCTTCCCGCTTGTTGCGTCGGCTGTCAGGTAGAATCAGATCAGTTGAACACCAGCTTGAGCCTGGTACCTACCAGGCGGATTTCCTTGACGAGGTACTTGCCGTCGCCGTTGGCGTAGCGGACGCTGGTGGCCGAGTACTTCGTGCCGTTCTCCACCACCTGCACGGCGCTCCGGACCGAGAGCTTTCCGTGGCCGATTGTCGCCTTGTCGCCGTTCAGATCCAGCCGGTACTCGCCGGGCTTGAACTCGGCGCCCGCCACTACGGACGGCTGAAAAAAAGTCACCCAATAGGTCTTGGCGCAGGCCACGGTCAGCGCCAGCACCAGAAAGGCAAACAAGAGTCTCTTAGTCATGGGGTTTCCTCCACCGCGTGAAATGCCGCGCCGGACGAGCCAGCGCGCCGCAGGCATGGATGGCCTGCGGGCCTCCCAACCCGCGTTGGTGTGTCTGAATGTTCGTGGTCGCGAACAAGCAGAATCTCCTGCCCACCGCCCGGAGGGCGTGGGTTCCACTCCCTCAGACGGATGCTCGCGCGGTTTTGTGCGCGCAATAGAGCGTCAGCGCACGCCTGGCGCGCATCGGCGCGTGCTGGCGTGCGGTGCGGACCGGCGGGCAGCGAGTGGCGGAGAGGCACGACCCAGCGCAGGCAAAATCACAGGGCGGACTGGTTGCCCTGCATGTAGAGGTGTCCTTCCTGGACGAAGAGTGCACCCCAGGCCATACCTCATCCAAGTGTCCGAGAACGCAGTGTCCCGGCCTAGGGCGGAACGCCAGGGCGTCCGCGCTGATGCTGGCGCCGCCACTGGCCGATGAGTAGGGATGAAGTGAGCCGCGGCGGTAGGAGCGCGCGGATACGAGGAGTCGCCATGGTGTCTGACCGAGCCAGCGGGAACCCCCGGCGAGGCCACCGGTCGGTCAGCCGGTGGGCGGTCGTGGTGGCAGTGGCGCTGTCCTCGCTGGCCCTGTTGATCTCCTGGGACTTCGCCCGGCACGACCGGCGGCTCAGGGAACGCGAGTCCCAAACCGAGGTTGGGGCCATCGGTCAACTGATCCAGGCGCGGATCGAGACGCACACGCAGGCGCTGGTGCACCTGGCCGCCCGCTGGGCCCACTACCGGCAGCACACCGCAGACTGGTGGGCGAAGGAATCCGACCTGACCCTGCGGCAGTCTCGCGGTTTTCAGGCCGTGGGATGGGCAGACGCCGTTTTCCATGTGAGGTGGATCGCCCCGCTGGAAGGCAACCAGGCGGTGGTGGGCCTCGATCTCGGCTCAGAGCCGCACCAGCGGCGCGCGGCGGAGACCGCCCGCGCCACGCGCCAGCCCCAGACCACCCGTGAGCTCGACGGGGCGCAGGGAGGGCAGGGTTTCTACATCCTGGCGCCCATCTTTCGTGGCGAGCAATTCGAGGGTTTCATCCTGGGGGTCTTTCGTTGCCAGGCCATGTTGGATCAGGTGCTGCCGCGGCATCTGGAGCGCGGGTACGGGTGGCTCCTTCGGGCAGGTCAGGAGACGGTCTACCGCCGCGGCGAGCCGGCCAGCGCGGCCGCCGAGCAGTGGCTGCAACGGGCCGACGTCCGGCTGCCTGGAACCACGTGGAGCTTGCAGGGCTGGCCGACGGAGGAGTTGTTGGCCCAGAAGCATTTCCCGGCGCCGCGGATCTATCTGGTAGGGGGCCTGCTGCTGAGCGGGCTGCTCACGCTGCTGATCCACTGGCGCAGCCAGGTCGCCCGCCAGGAGGGGGAGGCACGAGAGGCGGCCCGGGGACTGATCGCGGCATCCGCCCAGCGCGAACTGCGCGAGTTGGCGGCGGCCCTGGAGAACGCCGTCGAGGGGATCGCCTGGGTGGACCCGGATGGCCGTTTCGCCGCGGTGAACCAAGCCTACGCCGGCGCGCTGGGGCGGACGTCCGGCGAGATGCTGGGCACCTTCTGGCATGAGACGGCGCATCCGGAAGACCGGGAAAGGCTGTGGGAGGCCCACCGGCAGATGCAGCAGGACGGCAAGGCGGAATGCGAAGTCCGGGTCCTGCCCCCGGACGGGTTCGTATCTGCCATGCAGATCGTGCTGGTGGCGCGCAACGGCGCGGACGGCCCCCACCCCGGCCACTACTGCTTCATGCGCGACATCACGGCGCGGAAACGTGCCGAGGAGGCCCTCCACGAATCCAATGCGCGGCTGGAAACCAGCAACCAGGACCTGGCGGACTTCGCCGCGGCCGCCTCGCACGACATGCAAGAGCCGCTGCGCAAGATCCAGGCCTTCAGCGACCTGCTGAAACTGTCCTATGCCGGGGTCCTGGACGAGCAGGGCCGCCAGTACCTGGACCGGATGTGCAGCGCCGCCGAACGCATGCGGACGCTGGTGCGGGATCTGCTCACACTGTCCCGGGTAGCCAAGTCGCCGCCCGCGCCCGAGATCGTGGACCTGGGGCGGGTGGCACGGGAGGTGGTCTGCGATCTGGAGTTGCAGATCCAGGCGGTGGGGGGCCGGGTCGAGATCGGCGAGCTGCCGGCCGTACTGGCCGATCCCATGCAGATGCGGCAGTTGCTCCAGAACCTGATCGGCAATTCCCTGAAATTCCGCCGCAAGGACGTGCCTCCGGAAGTCACCGTCAGTGGCGCCCGGCAGGCGGCTGGACGCTGCCAGGTGGAAGTGCGCGACAACGGGATCGGATTCGAGGAGCAGTATGCGGAGGCGGTCTTCGCGCCGTTCCGCCGGTTGCACGGCAGAGGCGAATACGACGGCACGGGTCTGGGACTGTCGGTGTGCCGGCGCATTGCGGAGCGCAACGGCGCGGCGATCTGGGCGCGCAGCCGGCCGGGCTGCGGCTCGACCTTCGTGGTCACGCTTCCGGCCGCGCCCGGCGGGGCCATGTCTCCGGCGCCACCCAGGAGTGCGACATGACGCGGCCGGCCCGGCCCGTTACGGTCCTGGTGGTCGAAGACGACCCGGAGGACCGCATCCTGACCGAACTGGCCTGTGGCGTGGCGCCACTGGTGGCGGACTTCCGGTGGGTTCGGGACGGCGAGGAGCTGCTCGACTACCTGCGCCGGAACGGGACGTATG
>CAZIRH010000463.1:0-3842 GCA_964541065.1 uncultured Solibacteraceae bacterium | reverse complement strand
TGGGACGGCACGGTGTGTTCGTGCTTCATGGACTTCGAGGAGCGGCGTCCCCTGGGCCGTCTGAGCGAGCGAAGCTTCATGGAGATATGGGCCGGTGAGGCGTACCGGAGTGTGCGGCGCGCGTTCCGAAAACACTGGCCGCAAGTGCCGCTGTGCGGCGAATGCGCCTTCGGTTTCGAGGGTGGAGATGTGGGCCGGGCGGCCAACGCCGAAGCCGTGTTTTTCCCGGGAAGGGAGGGTCCGTGAGCGAATCGACTCCGCGTCTCAGCGTAGTTCTGGTGGCGTATGGCGGTTCGGAGGACCGCCGCCCAGCGCTCCGCTGCCTGAGCGCACAGACGGTGGCCCACGCGCTCGAGTGCATCATCGTGGCGCATCCGGACTCCGGGTTCGAGCTGCGCGGAGACGAGCTGGCGCGGCTCTGCGCAACCACAGTGCTGAAATCCCCCGCCGTCACCAGCGAGGGTGAGGCCAAGGCGGCCGGAGTGGCGGCAGCCCGTGCCCCCCTGGTGGCCTTCACCGAAGACCACTGCTACCCCGACCGGGAGTGGGCCGAAGTCCTGATGCGCACCCATCAGGAAGGCGACTTCGCCGCCGTGGGGCCGGCCGTGCTGAATGCGAATCCGCACAGTCGCGTCGGCAGCGGCGGCTTTCTGCTGTTCTACAGCCCCTTCATGGCGCCGGTGCGCGGCGAGGCGCAAGAGGTGCCCGGCAACCAGTCCTGCTACCGGCGGGAAGTGTTGATGGAGTACGGCGATCGCCTGGCGAAGCTGCTGGAATGCGAGACCCTGCTGCATTGGGATCTGCGGGCCAGGGGCTTCCGGCTGCGCATGGAACCGGCGGCACGCACCTATCACCTGAACTACGCCCGCGTGGGGCCCCTGCTCCACGAGGCTCACTGGGTTTCCCGCTCCTTCGCCGCCCAGCGCGCCGCCGGCTGGGCGCCTGCGAAGAGGTTGGTCTACACGCTCGGATCACCGTTGCTGCCGGCCATCCGATTGCGGTGCATCCTGGCAGGCGCCCGCCGCGCGAGCCTGGGCGCCGGTGTGCTAGGGCGGGCGCTGCCTGGGCTCAGCCTGGCGCTCTGTGCCAGCGCAGCGGGGGAGCTACTGGGCTACGCACTGGGCAGCCGCGGCGCAGCTCAACGCCGCTTCCGCGCCGGCACCCGCCCTTACGCCAGCCTCACGCCTCGAGAAGTGGAGGCGGTGAACAGGTTGTGCCCTCCCGAGTGAGTGCCGCGCCGCCCGATCACTGCCACAGCTTGCGGCCCTGCCGCACAGCCTTCTCCCAGAAGAAACCGGCCGCGTTGGCCACCTGCGTACCAATCAGCAGCGCCGCCAGCGGCCAGGCCCGCCATCCCCGGGCGCCGCGAAAGGGACACGCGCAGATGCCCAGGTAAAAGGACAACGGCTCGATCCGGACCGGCCCCTGCCCGCGCTGGGCGCGCGCTTCGTGGAAAGTCACCGCGCCGCGGCCGTAGCTGATGTGCTGGCGCCAGAAGCCGCCCCCAGTCAGCGCGTGGAAGTGGTGGACGACCGCCTCGGGGGCATAGACCATCTGATAGCCCAGGCCGAGCCAGCGGTCGCACAGGTCACGGTCTTCTCCCCCGGCGCCGCGGAAGGCGGGATCGAACCCGCCCACGGCCCGGAATCGCTCGGCGGGGAAGGCCAGATTGTTGCTCGTCAGCATGCGGGCCTGCGCGGGGGAGCGGTTGTAGTAAGAGTACAGGAAATCGACCAGCATCTGGCTGGCGCAGGCGTACAGGTTGCCGCTGAGGCCATTGATGGTCTGCCCGCCCACGGCGCAGCCGGAATGTTGCAGCAAGCGGCGCTCCAGCGCCTCCAGCCAGTCCGGCGCAGGTTCGCAGTCGTCATCGGTGAACGCCAGAAAACGGCCTCGGGCCAGCGCGGCGCCGGCATTGCGCGCGGTTGCGGGCCCGGACGGAGGCAGCCGGTGAAGCTTCAAGTCCAGTCGCCCGCAGAAGGGAGCCAGCACACAGTCCAGGTCCGCGCTGCCGCCATCGTCCACCACGATGACCTCGAAGCTCTCCCGTGCGCACTCAAGAGCAGCCAGAGCCCGGAGGCAGTTCCGAAGCTGCGCCGGGCGGTCGCGCGTGGGCACGATAACCGAGAAGCGAATGTCGTGGTTCGCCATCACTCGTGCTTGCGGCGGGCGGAGGAGCGCCGGAAGGGCAGCCACAGGACCGTGAACAGGCCCAGGGCCACGGCCTCGCCCGCCAGGATGTAAGCCGGCCAGGTCCCAGGTGGTCCAGCGGCGCAGCGCCTCACAGCCAACCGCACCTCCGGCACTGCGCGAATACGGCGTCCCGGTCGGCGCTGAGGCCCAGCGCATACTCGCGGGTGCGCACGTACTCCTCGCTGTTCCACACTTCCTCCAGCGAATGGTCCAGCAAGGAGAGGTGCTGCCAGCTCCGCTGGTTGGCGTGGCAGCAGACCATGCTGGAGCCATCGGCGTGCAATACCACCGTGTGGAACAGCGACGGGCAGGGCCGGGCTGCCTTCGGCGGCGCCGCCTGCATGGCGCCGCGGCCCGGCACGATGGTCTCCGTGTGCCAGTACGCCGGGCGCCAGCGGCGCTCCGCGAGGTCCCAGACCACGGTGTTGCCGTCCACCTCGAAGACGCCCGGATCGGCGGCAAACTCGTCAAACCCCATCCGCTCCGCCAGCGCGCGGGCCGCCCCGACCTGGTGGTGGTTCCACTCGAAAACGAGCATACGAAACACCATCACCGGGCGCCGCCGGCGCCGGGCGGCGAGGAACTTGGCGGCGTTCTCGAGCGCCAGCTCCAGGCTGCCGTTCACCCGGTAGCGCGCGTAGACGTCCGGCGTGACGCCATCGATGGCGCAGTTGAGCTTGTAGAGGCCGGCTTGGCAGATCTCACGCACCTGACCGGCGTCGAGTGGCGCATTCAGAGCCGAGTTGACCCGGCATCGAACGCCCGCCGCGGTCGCGGCCCGAATCATGCGGCCCAGATCCGCATTCAGCAGCGGCTCGCCGTGCTTGAACAGGTCGAGAATCAGGGCGTAGGGCCGGATCTTGCGGAGAATGACGAGGAAGTCGTCGTAGCGCAGCAGCCGCTTCTCGGAGTTGACCTGGGGGGCGTAATGCCCCTGGATGCAGAACGGGCACCGCAGCTTACACACGTTGCCCGTCTCCACCATGTAGTAGAGCGGAAAGTGGCCCAGACGCCCCGACCCGTTCTTCGCCAGCAGATAGCGCGCGGCGTTGAGAATCTTGCTGGGCCTGAAATTCCTCAGCGCGAGGTAGTCCTGGTAAACTGCCCAACCCACATGGCACCCTAGCGTCCAGTATACGCAGGCCACGGCAGCCCCTGAAGCGCCCTATTGCGCGGCTGGCTGGGGTCCGCCCCGGAACGGCAGCCAAAGAAGCGTGAACAGCGCCAGGGCCACGGCCTCGCTCGCCAGCACGTACACCGGCCAGGGGCCCAGGTGGTCCAGCAGCGATGCCCCCGCCGGCTTGCGGCACAGGTACATGTAGTTCGTGCCGAAGACGGCATTGAAGATCGCGATCGCCGCCGTAAAGATGTTCAACCGCCAGAACACCCGCCAGACGCACCCTGGGCGCGGCCGGGCCAGCTTCGCCCAGATCAGGTACAGCAACGCCGCGATGACGCCCCCGTGCGCCAGGAAGAAGTAGATGGTGGGATAAGAAAGAAGCGGCGCCCACAGGTCCGGAGTGAGGACCGCCATACCGCTGCCCCCGATGCCCGCGAAGTACGCGAGCTCGAAACTCCAGCCGGCCAGGGTGAACGCCGTCAGGATGGTCAGCCACAGCGCGGCGTCGCAAAGCTGAAGCGGGAGGCCC
>CAZIRH010000462.1:0-3854 GCA_964541065.1 uncultured Solibacteraceae bacterium | reverse complement strand
CCGAAGCTGGCCTCCGCGATGACGAGAGCCCGCCTGAGGAGCAGCTCGGCTTCCGCCTGCTGGTGCATCGTCGAGTAGATCACCGCCAGGTTCGACAGGGGTTTGACCAGTTCCGGATGGCCGCCGCCTAGCGCCTTTTCCAGAATCGCGAGGGCGCGTTGCTGATGCGAGACCGCCTCGGTGGGCCGCCCCGTCTGCGTGCACAGCAAGGACAGATTGCTCAATACTTGGGCCACCTCGCGCCGCTCACGCCCCACGCTCTCCTCCCAGATGGACAGCGCTTGCTGGTACAGAGGTTCAGCTTCGGCGTACCGGCCTTGGGCGTGGTGGGCCATGCCCAGGGCATGCAGCAGCATCGCCACATCGGCCTGGTACGGTCCCGGCTCCTCCCGCCGGAGGGCCAGGGCCCGCCGGCTCAGCCGCTCCGCCTTGCCGTACTGGCCGTGTTCCAGATACAGGGACGCCAGATTGTGCAGCGGCTTGGCCAGGGCCGGGTGCTCCTTCCCGTGTATCTGTTCATACAGCGCTATGGTGCGTTGGTAGTACTTCTCGGCTTCCGTGATCTTGCCCAGATCCTGGCAGACGGATGCGAGGTTGTTTAGGGTGATGGGAAAGCGAGGGTCACCCGGAGGGAAATTATCCGCCTCCTTCAACGCGGCCAGGAGGACTGTCTCCGCCTCTATGTACTTCCCTTGCCGCTGAAGCTGCGTCGCCGCAGCGATCGCTTGTTGCCATAACGTTTCCTGCGCGCCAACGGCGAGCCAGAAGGACAGCCCCAGCACGGCTGTTCGCCACATCTTCGCCATGGCAACCTCCCTGATGACAGGCTCCAGGTTAGGCGGAGGCTCTGGTGGCGGCAATTGAAACGAGCAGCCAACTTTGACCTGGCTGCTCCTGGCATCTTCTAGCTGCTAGTGGCAGCGGCTCTTGCGGCCTGGAGCGCATGGCGCTATATTCAAAACCGAGCCTTTAATGGGTAGCTTCCGCCTCCCGCCGAAAGGCGCAGCCGCCGCCCCGGCCCCGGGCGACCGGCTGGACTCCTGGAAAGAGATCGCCACCTACCTCAATCGCGGCGTTCGTACCGTAGTCAGATGGGAACGCGAGGAAGGCCTGCCAGTCCACCGGCTCGTCCACGATACGCGCGGCTCCGTCTATGCTTACAGGAGCGAATTGGACGCCTGGTGGGAAAGTCGCAGGAGCCATCTCGAGCAGGTTCAAGCGGTTCCGGCCGCCAAGCCTCGCCGGAGGCTCCTCTGGGGCGCCGTGCTGCTGGCGGGTATCGCCATCGTCGCTCTCGCGCTCTGGGTCGTTCTCCCGCACGGAGGCCCGCAGCCCGCCTTGCGGACCGTGCCCCTCACCAGCTATCCCGGCATCGAGATGTCCCCTTCCTTCTCGCCGGACGGCCGGCAGGTGGCCTTCGCCTGGAACGGCGAGAAGCAGGACAACTTCGATATCTACGTGAAACTGGTCGGCAGCGAGGATAGGCCTCTGCGGCTGACCACACTCCCGGCGCGGGACGACTTCCCCGCCTGGTCTCCCGACGGCCGGCAGATCGCTTTTTTGCGAACCGTATCGGAGAATGACCGTGGCATCTTCCTGGTGCCCGCCTTGGGCGGCGTGGAGCGGAAGGTGGCTGAGGTTTCCATATCGGTTGCCTCACGCCCCAGCCTAGCCTGGACCCCGGACGGCAAGTGGCTCGTGACTGCTGCCACAGTTTCGGGGCCCCGCACGAGCGCCCTGCGTCTGGTTTCGGCGGAGAGCGGCGAGATGCGCCAGTTGACCACTCCACCTGCCACTTGGTGGGGTGATGTGGGCGGCGTACCTTCACCGGACGGTCGCCACCTGGCATTTCTCCGTCGTCCAACCTTATGGGTTCCGGACATCTTCGTGCTGTCACTTTCCAGGGGTTTTCTGCCACTCGGTGAACCCCGGCGGCTCACCCATCAGGGCTGGTGGACTTTCAGTTCCCTCACGTGGACGGCGGACGGGCGTGAGTTGCTGTGCGTCAGGGAGCGCGAGGGCGCGGCCGACCTGTGGCGCATCCCGGTCGCCGAAAGCGGGTCCGCCCGGCTGGTCAGCGCCATCGGCCGGGCCGGGGTAGGTCTTGCCGTTTCGCCTTTGGGAGACAAGCTGGCCTACTCGGACTACTACCGGGACGCCGACATCTGGCGGCTCGAACTCAACCAAGGGCGCGCCCCGAAACCGATCCGGTACGTCTCCTCCACCAGGCTCGAACTCAGTCCCTCGATCTCCCCAGACGGCAAGCGGATCGTCTTTACTTCCCTCCGCTCGGGAAGCTCGCAGATCTGGGTGGCCGACAGTGATGGCTCGAACGTGGCGCCTTTGACGCCCCCAGGGCAGCCGGTGGCCGGCGCGCCACGCTGGTCTCCCGATGGAGCCCAGATCGCTTTCGACGGCCTCATCGAAGGGGACTTTGACATCTACGTCATCAGCGCCGCCGGGGGCAAGCCGCGCCGTTTGACGGCGAACCCGGTAACCGATGCCGTTCCGAGCTGGTCGCGTGACGGCAAGTGGATCTACTTCGCCTCCAGCCGGACCGGGGAGTTCCGGATCTGGAAGATGCCCTCCTCCAAGGGGCCGGGTTCCGAGGTCCAGGTCACGAAAAAAGGCTCAGCCTGGCTGGGGCTGGCGTTCGAGTCCACCGACGGCAAGTTTCTCTACTACTCCGTCCCCTACTCGCAAGGCCCCGCCCGCGCGAGCGTGTGGCGAATGCCGGCCCAGGGCGGGGAAGAAGTTCTTGTGATCCCCTCCATCAATAACGTGCGCAATTTCGACGTGGTTGACGACGGCATCTACTTCGAAACCGCCCTCTCGCGGGGCCAGTTCTCCCTCTGCTTCTACCGTTTCGCCACCGGCCGCTCCGAGCTGATCGCGAAGATTGACAAAGAGGGCTACCAATGCCTGTCCATATCCCCCGACCGCCGCTGGCTCCTGTTTAACGCCCTCGAGGAGCGCGGCGGCGACCTCTGGCTGATCGAGAACTTCCGCTGAGCCGCCCCACCGGCGGTCTCAGAGCACCGCCCTCAGGCCCTCTTCCAGCCGTGCTAGGTCCTCTTCGGAGTTGTAGAAGTGCGCGGCGACGCGCAGGTGATCGTGACGGGCCGAGA
The DNA here is from genome assembly GCA_964541065.1 of uncultured Solibacteraceae bacterium. Lineage (GTDB taxonomy): Bacteria > Acidobacteriota > Terriglobia > Bryobacterales > Bryobacteraceae > VFZS01. The sequence continues at coordinate 726 of CAZIRH010000462.1, read as the reverse complement.
CCACCACCCGCCGCGCGTGCAGCGCGCGGGCCAGTTCGCTGGCCGGCTGCTGCTCGAAGCGGGCCGCCACGATCGAGGAGTCGAAGTGCGGCGAGGCGTCCGCCGGCAGGCGCGCGCCCAGACCCCGCAGCACTTCGCGCAGCTTTCCGGCCAGCTCCAGCACGCGCTGCTCGATCGCCTCCGGCCCGAGCTCCAGGATCATCTCGAGCGACGCTTCCATGGCGTAGAGCACCGGGAAAGTCAGCATGCCGCCCTCGTACTTCTCGGCATCGGGGGAGAACTCCGGCGTGCCATGGTGGAGATGGTCCACGCCGCGCCAGTAGCGGTGGCTGCGCCAGCCGACCACGTTGGGCGCCAGCCGCTCGCGCAGCGTCGGGTGCACGTACATGAAGCCCGCGCCGGTGGGCGACATCAGCCACTTGTAGGCGTGCACCGCGTACATGTCGGGTTGCACGGCTCCGGCGTCGAAGGTCAGCGCGCCCAGACTCTGCGTGCCGTCCACAAACAGCAGAATCTCGCGCTCGTGAAGATAGGCGGCCATCTCCGCCAGGGGCGGGCGAAAGCCGTTGATGTAGTTGACCTCGCTCAGCACCACCAGGCGGGTGCGCGCGGTGATGTGCTCGCGCCAGCTCTCCCAGGAGGTTTCGACCAACTCCACCCCGTGCCGTCGGGCGAGCACCGGGCCGTAGAGGTTGTTGGGGAACTCGTCGTGCAGCGTTACGATGC
>CAZIRH010000461.1:0-3861 GCA_964541065.1 uncultured Solibacteraceae bacterium | reverse complement strand
TCGGCCAGCGAAACCGGGCCCACCACCGCGGCCGGCCAGGTCTCGACGGGCGATGCGATAGCTATCTCGCATTCCAGCGACTCCGCGCCCGGGTTCTCCACCACAGCGATGAGCTGGTCGCCCTCGAACCGCAGCGTGAAAGCCGGCTCTACACCCGTCCCCACCTCCAGCACGTCCTGGAACTCCTGGCCGTCGCGCTGATAGCGGATTTTCACCTGCCCGCCGGCATCCGGGCAGGGGCGAGTGATTACGACGGGAAAGATGGCGTGCCCCAGCGGCTCGATGTCATAGCTGAACGTCGCAGCGTCGGCGCTCCAGCCCTGCGGCAGCAGCAGCTCGACCTCGCCCGCGGCCCGGGTGTCCACATAGTCGTTGACCACGTTGACCTTCACTCGCACCTTGCCGTCCGGGAGATCCTCTGCATCGCGGCCCAGCGAGGCGACCACGGTTTCATAACCCATGGGCATGGTGCCGACGTCGTGCTCCCAGGAGCGCACGAACACGGGCTGGGCGGCCTCGGCCTGCGCGCCGAGAGTGGCGGGGATCCGCTTGTTGGTCAAGGCGTCCGTCATGACGCCGAAGGTCTCAATCGAGAACGGGCCGCAGGCGAAAGGCAGCTCGTGGCCGCAGGCGTCGGGCGCGCGGTCCGCCACGGCGGATAAATCTTTGGACCGCGCGAGATCCGCAACCCGCCGTAAGGCGGGTAAACCTCTGGACTTGTCCGCCTCTGGCGGAGGGGTCGCGCCCAGGCCGCCGCGCTCGAGCAGGCTGGTGGCGAAGGCGCGCTTGATCTGCGGCAAGAAGCGGAACGTGCCCTGCGCCGGACGCCCGTCGGCCTCGTAGAAGCGAAGGGCCAGGCCGCGCTCGGGAAGCTCCGGCGCATTCCCCTGCATGCCGGCCAGGGGGTTGCCCAGCGCCTTCAAGGCCGTCACCACGACCCCCGGCGCGTCCACCTGCAGGAAGCTCGCCGTCTCCGGCAGAGCATCCCCCGTCTCATCAGCCAGCAGGGCGATGATGGGGTCATTCACCTCCATGGCCCGGCGGTATGCCTGCGACTGCCGCCATGATCCGGCGTGCGGGAAGAGGGAGTAGGTGTAAACGTGGGTGCGCTGCTCGGGCACGAAGTTGCGGCCCTCGATATTGCCCGCCGCTCCGTACCAGTGGGCGGTGTGGCAAAGCAGCAGCGCCACCACGCCGCCGCGCTCCACGCTGGATGCGATGCTGCCGGTGTTGATGAGACACAGCCCGTAGTCGTCCACGGCGCCGGCATTGTCGCCCGCGATCGCGGGCAGGGCGAGCGTCTCGCCCGATTCAAGCTGCTGCGCGATGTCCGCGACGGCTGCGGCGAGGCCGGCGGCATCGGCCGCGCCCAGGATGATGGTCTTGATCGGCTTGCGCTCGCGGTTGTCCCGGTCCACCACGAAGAGCGCGGCCCGCCCCGAGGCCATCTGCGCGCGGAAGTCTGCCGCGATCCCGGCGGGGGCGGCGTCGAGCAGCTTTTCCGCCCAGCGATTTGACGCGACCGCGGTGGTGAGGACAAAGCGGAAGTCGTGGTACAGCAGGTCGTCGTTGGGGTTGGCCAACAGCGTGCCGATCGTCGCCTGGTCCGCATCCGGCCACGGGGTCACCGGCATGCCCTTGCGCGTCAGCGCCAGCAGCAGGCTGTCGGCGGCCGCGGAGAGCGAACCGTCCGCGGGGCTGATCAGCGCGGTCATGCCCAGCGAGCAGCGACCAGCCTCGCCCAGGTCGAGGGTGACCGTCGGCCCGTATTCCATCCACCGATCGGCCGCATACACCGCGCAGCCGCTGAACGCGAACATCTGGTGCGTGCGGAAGTCAAGCAGCCCCCGGCTCTCGCGGCGGGCCACCGCGCAGTAGCGGTCGTCGAACGTCGGCACCGCGCCCGATAGGCGGGTGGGATAGCTGACCACGAACAGGTCGTCCTCGTGCTGGTAATCCTCCAGCATCACCCGGCAGTCAATGCGCTCCACCCCCTGGGCGAGGCTGATCTCGTGGCGCAGCGGCGGGAGTGTTTCGCTGAGTTGCTGTTCGATCACCAGCGTCTGCACCACGTCCCCGGTCAGCGCGTAGACTCGCGCCGGTCGGTCGTGGCCGTAGAGCGCCTGGCCGGTGGTGTACATCTCGTGCGGTGGCTCGCGGCGGTCCGGCACCTCCCGGTGCGCGCTCACCTCCGCCCCCAGCAGCCCCGACGACGCCTTCGTCCGCCGCAGCGGGACTTCGTCGCCCGCGAAGGCGGATGTGTCCAATATCTCGCGGCGCGCCCGCTTGTCGTAGAGCGAGGTGAGGCCCCCGCGGACGGCGTCGGCGGTGATGCGGAACGCCGAGTTCTCGATGCTCACCACCTCCTTGCGCTCGGTGCCGGTAGCGGGGACGGCGGGCCGAGAGGTGAGATAGTAGGTGGCGTAGCCCAGGGAGGGGACGGTGGCGATGAAGGCGATCTCCACCACATCGCCGTCACGGCTCAGGATCTGGCACGGCACCGGCTTGCCGGCGGCGTCGCGCAGGCCGAACTCGCTCCAGCCGGTCGGGCCCTTCAGGCGGGCGCGGCAGACGTCAGTGCGCTGCCAGCAGTGTGGGTTGAACAGGCGCAGCGGCCTCTCGTGCGCTGCTGGGGCGGCCTTGGCCGCCCGGCTCAGGTAGGCCAGGGCATCGGAAAGAACGCCGTGGGCCAGCTCGCACGCCTCGCGGTAGGCCACCATCAGGTCTATGTAGGAGAACTCGTTGTGGGTGCCGGTGATGGAATCGTGGTGCTGCCCGCACAGGAGTTGCCGCCACGCCTTGTCGAGGGGCCGTTCCGGGTAGCTCGCGCCCAGGAGACCGGCGAAGGCGGAGAACTTCTCGGCGCTGACGAGCAGGTTCTCGGCGATGCGGTTGGCGATCTTGAGCTCGATGCGGCTGAGGGCGGTGCCGGCGTGATAGAGCGACATATCCCGAGAGGTCAAAGGCAGATCCCTTCCTGTTTCCCGGCACTCCTTAGCGACGGCGGCATGGAACTCGCTGGGCACCGCCATCCGCACCTTCGGCGCCAGCCGATCCAGCCAGTCGGTGGGCGAGGTCTTGTCGCAGTGGGTCAGGAAGCAGAACAGACCCATGGCCAACGCCGAGCCGCGGTCAACCATGCCGCGGCGATGCACGAGGTGGGTGCCGTCAGGGGAGACGTAGCGGAAAAGCGGCGGGAAGCCGAAGATGTGCTTGTTCCAGGCCGCCCCTGCGCAGCCGCCTTTGGCCGCGATCTGCGACATCTGCGCGGGGTGGCCGAAGACGTCGCCCGGCGAGTACACATAGCAGCGCCGGCCCAGCACGTCCTCGTGCCAAAGCTGCCCATACACCAGATTGCGCACGAAGGTCTCGCCGCCGCAGTTCAGCGCCTGCGGCTGGTTGTAGAACACATCCGACTCCGCGCGCCCCTCGCGGTGGGCCCTGAGCAGCGTCGCCCGGTCGGCCGGGAACATGTCGAAGTAAGGCTTGAGGTAATCAATCTCGGACAGCGTGCCCTTGAAATGCGGGTCGCGCTCAAAGTGCTCGCAATAGCGCCGCACGATGTCGAACGCGCCCATAGCATAGACGCGCTGCTCCTCCTGGTAAGTCGTGTCGAAGTGGAACTCGCTGTAGGCAAACCCGGTGCCTCGGGTGTCCGGTGCGGACGTGGCCGTGCACGTGAAGGGCAGAGCGCAGACCTCGCCGGCCACTTGCAGTGAGGTGGGACAAGCAGTTCGGGAGAATGAAGGAGCCGTCGGCAAATGCCGCAACGGACAAAACACCAAGGAGGCCATCGGTAGCATGCCAAGCGCAACTCGCGTTATCCAGTACGGTCTGGGACCCATCGGCGGGGCCATGGCT
>CAZIRH010000460.1:1628-3865 GCA_964541065.1 uncultured Solibacteraceae bacterium | reverse complement strand
CGCGTGGCGCCCCCTGGAGGACATCTCGTTTGACTAGGTAGTGCCCGCCGTCCGGGATTTCTCTCAAGAAATCTCGCCCGCCCCCGCCGAGGGGCGGCAGGGGTAGATCTGCGGCGTCAGGCCGAAGCGTCCCTGGTAGGCGGCGGCGATCCGGGTCTCGAATTCGCCCACCGCCTCGGGCCGCACCAGGCTCACGGTGCAGCCGCCGAAACCGCCGCCGGTCATGCGCGCGCCCAGGACGCCGGGAAGCGCCAGGGCCGCATCCACCAGGAAATCCAGCTCCTCGCAACTGACCTCGTAGTCGTGCTGGAGGCTGCGGTGCGAGGCCACGAACAGCTCGCCCATGCCGGCCAGATCCCCCCGGCGGCTGGCGGCGATGAAGTCCTCGACCCGCTGGTTCTCCCCCACCACGTGGCGGGCGCGCTGGCGGGGCACTTCCGGGATCTCCCCGGCCAGCGCTTCGAACTCCGTCGCGGCCACGTCCCGGAGGCTCGCCACCTCGGGCCTGCGGCGGCGGATGGAGGAGACCGCCTCGGCGCACTCCCGCACGCGGTTGCGGTAGGCCGACTGCCCCAACTCGTGCTTCACCATGGTGTTGACGGCCAGGATCTCGACGCTGGCCGGCAGCGCCACGGTCGCGTGCTCCAGGCTGCGGCAGTCGATCTTCACCGCCGAGTTCTCGCGCCCGAAGACCGAGACGTATTGGTCCATGATGCCGCAGGGCATGCCCACGAAGTCGTTCTCGGCGCGGCGGCACAGGCGGGCCAGTTCGAGGCCGTCGATGGGGCGGCCGTCCAGCAGCGCCAGCGCCGTGGCCACTTCGAGCGCGGCCGAGGAGCTCAGGCCCGAGCCCACCGGGACGGTACTCGCAACCAGCAGGTTCACCGGTTCGAGGGCGTAGCCGGCCCGGAGCAGCTCACGGGCCACGCCGGCGACGTAGTCGCCCCAATCGCGCGCGGGGTTCAGTTCTTCGAGCGCCGCCAGCGGCCACTGGCGGGCCTCGTCGAGGTTGTCGGAGTAGACCCTCAGCAGGCCGTCGCCGCCCCGGGCGCAGGCTGCAAGACAGGCCAGATCCAGCGCCATGGGCAGCACGAAGCCGAGGTTGTAGTCGGTGTGCTCGCCGATCAGGTTGACCCGCCCCGGCCCGCGGAAGATCCGCGTGCGGTGGCCCGTACCGTATACCGCGGAGAACCGCTCTACTGCGCGTGCCGCCGGGCCAGCCATAGCAGCACTCCGCCGAAAGCCACCATCACGAGACCGGTATACAGATTCACGTTCACCGTAGTCAGCGGCGCCCGAGTCTGCGGCGCGAACACGCCCAGGCCGCAGAGGATCAGGCCCAGCACGGCGAAAAACAGTCCGGAGGTAACTCGAAGGTCGTTCATGCGCGCCTACCAGAACCAGACATTAAGGATGATGCAGATCACCGCGATTACCACCGCCAGCGTCCCGGGCCGCTCGTACCAGGGGGCGCCCTCGTCGCGCGGGATCTCGGTGACACCGTAAACCAGATTGCGCAGCTCCGCCTGCGGCTTCGGCTGGGTGAGGAGGCTCACCAGGACGGTCACCACGAAGCAGGTGGTCCAGGCGAAGATGGCGATCCAGAAATTCTGCGCCATGGTGGAGGGGAACTCGTGGAGTTGCCCCAACCAGGCGCCCTTGCCCTCGGCCAGCGTCAGTCCGTGCGTCAGCGTCGCCGCCGCGGTCCCGGCCAGCAGGCCGCTGAAAGCCGCGTGCCCGGTGGCCCGCTTCCAGAACATCCCCAGCAGGAAGGTGGCGAACAGCGGCGCGTTCACGAACCCGAAGACCAGTTGCAGCAGGTCCATGATGTTGTTGTAGAGCGTCGCCAGGTAGGCCGCGCCGATCGACAGCGCCACGGCCGCGATGGTGGACATCCGACCCACCCACAGGTAGTGCGAGTCGGGAGCCCCCTTGCGGATGTGCCCCTGGTAGATGTCGTAGGTCCACACCGTGTTGAAGGCCGTGACGTTGCCCGCCATGCCGCTCATGAAGGAGGCCATCAGGGCCGTCAGCCCCACGCCCAGCAGGCCGGAGGGGTAGAACTGGGCCATCAGCGTGGTCAGCGCCAGATCGTAGTTGTAGCTGGCGCCTTTCATCGGCAGCTCGTAGCCTACGCCCATCTTCATCAGGGCCATGGCCGCGACGCCGGGCACGATCACGATGAAGGGGATGAACATCTTGGGGACCGCGGCAATCAGCGGGGTCCTGCGGGCGGA
>CAZIRH010000460.1:0-1618 GCA_964541065.1 uncultured Solibacteraceae bacterium | reverse complement strand
GGCGCGCGGCCGACATCGAGTTGGCGGCCAGCGCCCGCTGCACCACCAGGAAGTTGGTGCACCAGTAGCCGAAGGAGAGCACGAAGCCCAGCCCGGCCACCAGTCCGAAGATCTCTACGCCCATGGGATTCGCCGAGTAGCTTCCGGTGTACTTCCAGGCGCGGGTCATCACCTCGGGCAGCCGCGCGGCCACGCCCTCCCAGCCGCCCGCCTTGGCCACCGCCAGGATGGCCAGCGGCGCGCTTCCCACCACGATGAGGAAGAACTGGAGCACCTCGTTGTAGATGGCGCTGGTCAGGCCGCCCAGGTAGGTGTAGATCAGCACGATCACGGCCGACAACAGCACCGAAGCCGTGAAGCTCCAGCCCAGCGCCAGTTGAAACAGCAGCCCCAGCGCGTACATCGAGATGCCCGAGGAGAAAACGGTCATCACGGCGAAGCTGACCGCGTTGAAAGTGCGCGTCTTCTCGTCGAAGCGCAGCTTCAGGTACTCGGGCACCGAGCGCGCCCGGCTGCCGTAGTAGAACGGCATCATGAAGACGCCCACGAACAGCATGGCGGGGATGGCCCCCAGCCAGTAGAAGTGGGTGGTCATCATGCCGTACTTGGCGCCCGAGGCGGACATGCCGATCATCTCCTGGGCCCCCAGGTTCGAGGCCACGAAGGCCAGGGAGGTGATCCACACCGGCACCGAGCGGCCGCTGGTGAGGAAGTCCGCGCTGGTGGCCACCCGCCGCCTCAGCAGCCAGCCGATGCCCAGCACGAAGACGAAATACAGGGCAATGATGAGGTAGTCAATGTAGCCTAGCGTCAAGTGGCACCTCGCAGGGCCGTCACCACGGCCGGGGCATTCTTGAGAAGGCTGAGTCTATCGCAAAGCCGGCGCGCCGCGCAAATGGGCGGCGCCCAAAAGGGCACGCCCGTGGAACCACCGTTCCGGGCTGGCGGCCAGAGGGCGAGGTGTGAGAAGATCGCAACCGTCAGCCGGGTGCCGGACCATTCTGACAGCGAGGAGCCAGTCATGACCAAGACACGACGCGTTTTCATACAGACGCCCTTGGCCGCAGCCGCCATGGCGCAGTCTCCGCCCAAGGACGACATTTCGCTGGCGAGCTGGGCGCTGAACCGCAGCTTCCGCGCGGGCCAGTGGAAGAACCTGGACCTGCCGCGCATCCTGCGGGAGCGGCTGGGAATCAACGGGCTGGAGTACGTCAACCAGTACTTCGAGAACCCGACCCTGACGTATCTGCGGCGGCTCAAGAAGGCCTGCCAGGACCAGGGGATCGTCTCGGTGCTGATCATGGTGGACGAGGAGGATCCCACCGCCAGCCCGGACCAGGCGGAGCGCATGGCGGCCGCGGTCGCTCACCGCAAGTGGGTCGATGTCGCGCACTTCCTGGGCTGCCACGCCATCCGCTGCAACATGCGCGGCGGCCCACCGGACTGGAAGCAGGACCGGGATCTGGTCAAACGCGCAGCGGACACCTTCCGCAGCATCCTCGCCTACGCCAAGGGTTCCGGCGTGAGAGTGCTCATTGAGAACCACGGCGGGTCATCGTCCGACCCCGACGTTCTGGTAGCCCTGATGAAGGAGGTGGGCGACCCCAATTTCGGCATG
>CAZIRH010000459.1:0-3872 GCA_964541065.1 uncultured Solibacteraceae bacterium | reverse complement strand
CTGTCGCCGACTACGCCGGAGTGCAGCGAGTTGCCGAAAGTGTTCTTGGTGAGCAGAATGGCACCGCCCGCACGGGTGCCGCCGCCTTGCCCGAATTCTTGCCCCGAGCCGGTCACCACCCGCAGCGGCAGCCCGCTGTAAACGCTGAAGACCGGCGCCAGCACCCAGCCCCGAATCAACTGGGGGAAGGGGCCGCGCCCGCCGCGGCCGAAGGGCAGCTCGTACATGCCCAGCAGGTTGAAGACGAATTTGCGGTCGAACAGCGAGGTGCCGTAGTCGTAGCGCAGATCATAGGCGTTCGAGGCGGCTGTGTCGAAGTCCTGGTTCACGCCCGCCGTGTCCAGCGAGTGCGCCCAGGTGAAGTTTGCATCCAGGGTGAGACCTTTCCAGTGGCGGGTGCGATAGGAAAGGAAGCCGGCGTTGTAGTTGGAGAAGCCGTAACCCGCGAAGAAGAAGTAAGTGCCGACCTGCCGAGAGGCCGCGGTGGCCGGGCCGAACACGAAGGACGGCTGGATGCCGTTCCACAGCTCGGTCACGCGCTGGTTCAGAAAGGAGGAGCTGAACCGGGCCGCGACTCCGGCCGTGCAATTGGCGTTAGGAGCCGCGCAGAACGTGCTGCCGGCCAGCGCGCGCTCGAAGAATGGCTGCGCGGCGAGGGCGCCGCCGGCGCGGAGCTGCGCGCCCACGGCGTCAAAAGCTTGGGCGAAGGTCTGGCCTCCCAGCGTCATGAAGAACGGCACCTGGTTGAGTTCCACGGGCCCGTACAGGTCGGAGCCCGTGCGCCGCACGTAGCCCACTTCGAGCAGCGAGTTGCCGGGCAGCTCGCGCTGAATGGTGAAGTTCCACTGGTTGCTCTTGCCGGGGCGGTACTGGGGGTCGATCTGATAGGTGGACTGAGCGAAGGGCTGGTTAGCGCCCGCCAGGGCCGGCGCGCCCGGCTTCAGCGGAACATCGGTGGTGGCGGAAAGCGGCGCCATGGGAATGGCGCTGCCGTCGATGCCGATGCGGAAGGCGTTGGTGGGGTCGGTGCCGGAGCTGCCTCGGCACTGGCCGTCGCGCGAGGGTCCCAAGCATTGCAGGGCCTGTCCGAAGCCGAGGCCTTGCAGCGGGTTGATGGCTTTGTGCACGCCGTTCAGACGGTCGAACATCCGCGCGTAGCCCCCACGGAACACGCTCTTCTTGCCGCCGAAGAGCTTGCCCAAGAACCCGGAGGCGATCTCCGGCGTCCACGCCACCGCCACCCGCGGCGCAAGGGTATCGTAAGCCGGATCGTAAGGGTGATCACGCTGGGCGAAGGCGATGGGCGCGAAGCCGAGCAGGGGATTGTACACCTGTCCCTGGAGGGCCGCCTGCCGGCGCCGTTCCAGATAGTCCTTGGGCATGACCACGCGGTTGTCGGAGTCCAGCGACACCACCTGCTTGCCAGTGGCCTCGGTGGGCGGCATCTCGACCGACCAGTTCAGACCATAACTCAGCGTCAGCGTGGGGACGATGTGCCAGGAGTCGCTGAAGTAGAGGCTGAAATTGGAGTACGACACGTCGTTGGACAACGGCGTGCCCGCCGGATTGGCCTTCAGGCTGCTGTCGCGGGTGCCGACCACGGACCCGGAATCCACCAGCCCGAGCACGTAGGCGTAGAGTTGGTTCCAGGTGGTCGCCTGGGCGGAGGGGAGGCAGTTGGTCGTCAAGGTGCTCGTGCAGGTGGGCGGGCGGTTGGCAGTGGGGATAATGAGGCCGGACGTCTGCGTCACCATGTAGAAGGGTTGCACCAGGGCCGACTGCGCGTCATCGCGGTAGAACTGTACCGCGGCGCGGGAGAACGTGCCGCCGAGTCGCCATAGGTGCGTGCCCTTTTGCCAGGAGAGGTTCTCGCGAAAGCCGGGGCTGCGGCTGCTCCAGCCGCGCTGGCGGGTGCCCCCGATGTCCAGGTTCACCGGCATTAGGCCGCCCACGTTGAGCGCGGCGCTAGTGCCGGGAACCTGGGGCCTGGCGCCGTCGGTGGTCCAACTCCACCAGTCGCGCAGGAAACTGAAACTGGACTCGGTGGTCAGGTTAGGAGTCACAATGCCCGTGACGCTGAGGACCAGGTAGCGCGGCTGCCGCGGAATGTTCGCCGTGGAGGCGGGCACTCCCAAGGTGTTGCCACTGACCAGGCCTCCGACGTCGAACTGGCGTGTCACCGCCGCGGCCTCTTTGAAGTAGCGGTAGCTGGCCGTAGCCTGCCAATTCGCGCCGAAGGAGTGATCGAGACGGATCACGCCGAAGTCGCTGTTGATGGGCAGGCGGATGGGGCCGCTGAACCCGATGGTGTTGAGACCGTCGCCGATGCTGACGTCGTTGCCGGCGGGCAGATACTTGTCCCACAGATTGCGGATGACAGGGCTCATGCCCGTGCCGCGCGGGTCGCAGGGTTGGTTGCCCTGGGCGCCGCACTGCTGCGAGGCAACCAGGTTGTAGGAGATGAGGTTGCCGGCGGCGTCGCGGAAACGCAGGATTCCCTGCCGGAGCGAGTCGGTGGGCACGGTGCGCGAGACCTGGGTGGTGCTGATGAGGCGGCGGCCTTCGTAATGGCTGTAGAAGAAGGTCTTCCAGGCTTCGGGGAGGCCGGGGAGGTATCCCCCGAGGCTGGCCCCGAAGCGGTTATCCTTGCTCTCGGGCCGGCCCTGGCCCAGGCGGTTGCGGTCCCAGCGATTGGCATTCAGGTTGTCGTTTTGCAGGTACTCGTAGAGCGACCCGTGGAAGACGTTGGCGCCACGCTTGGTCACCAGCACGGTCTCGCTACCGGAAGAGCCGCTGACGCCAGCGGTGGGGTTGCTGGTTGCCACCCGGAATTCCTGGATGCTTTCGATCGGAGTGGGGATGGGACCCTCCTGCCCGCCGCGGAAGTTGGTGTAGTAATCGGAATTCCCGGAAACCGTGTTGGTGACGCTGCCGCCGTCCAGTACGATGCTGTTCTGGTCGCTGCGCGCCCCGGCCACCTGGCCGCCGAAGTAGCTGGACTGCTCGGAGCCCTGTTGCGGCATGGCCATGGGCTGCATCAGCAGCAGGCCGGTGACGTTGCGCTGAAGGGTCGGCAAGAGCAGCAAGGTGTCCCCACCGATGGTGCTGCCGATGGTGGAGTCGAGGGTCTGTAGCTCGGCGCCCGTGGCCGTCACCTCGACGATCTGCCGGGTTTCACCGACGCTGAGCTGGACATCGACGGTGTAGGACTTGCCGACCTCCACCCCCACCGAAGGCACCACGGCTTGCTGGAAGCCTGGAGCGGTGACTCTCACCGAGTAGGTCCCGGGCGGCACGCCGACGAAGACGTAGCGCCCGGCGATATTGGTCGTCACCGTGCGTGCTACGCCGGTGGCGGTGTCCTGCAATTGCACCGTGGCTGCCGGCACGGCGGCCTCCGCAGGGTCCGTGACCAGGCCGAGAACGGTCCCGGTATTGGTGGTTTGCGGAAACGCCGGCAGGCACGCCAGTAGCGCCAGAAGCAATACTCCTGAAAGGCATCGCATACACACTCCCCCTTCCTGCGGGGCTCTGGTTATGGGCCCCGTTGGGTCAAGTATACACCAGGATTTCCCCTTTGGCCGGAATTTCCATGTTGGACTCCCGGACAAGCTGAATGCACACCCCACCCCGCCCCTGCCTGTCAAGGCCGCAGCACGCTTGCCCTCCCCCAGTCCTGCGTGGGCACCAAGGTGGCATAGGCTATTCTTGCCTGTGTGTCGGGTGCCCCTCAACAGGCCTGGAGGCCTATTCTACCGGGACACCCTGCAAACTGGGGGAGGGCAAGCGCAGCACGGCTTTCGGCACCGGCCGGCTTCCGCACTGCCCGCATGGGTCTATACCGGCGCCTGCCAGGGCCTCAAGCGCCCAAG